>DGOT01000099.1:1582-6622 GCA_002389465.1 Bacteroidales bacterium UBA4459
TGGATAAGAAACGAACAGGTTTCAGGTGCTTTCTTTCAATATACTTATTCAAATTATAAGAACCTGAACCTCATTGCCGGTGTGCGATTGGATTACAATAATCTTTTTGGATGGTTGTTTACACCTCGTCTGCATGCTAAATACAATATAAACGAACACAACATGCTAAGATTAAGCCTTGGCCGGGGGTTCCGTACAGCAAATGTGATTGCTGAAAATACATCTATACTCGCCACTTCAAAACAGATTGTGTTCACCGAAGAGCTTAATATTGAATCGTCATGGAATTTCGGATTGACATATACCGCATACATAAATATTGGGGTAAAAGAATTAAGTATAACAACTGATTTCTTCCATACTAGATTTAATAACCAGGTGATTATGGACAGGGAAGAAGACCCGTTCATTGTTTATATCTATAACCTTGATGGAAAATCATATTCTAACAGTATACAGGTAGAGGCGCAACACGAACCCGTGAATAGGTTCGAATTGAAACTGGCGTTTCGTTACAATGATGTAAAGACAACAATTGGTGGAGAGTTAAAAGAAAAGCCTTTTGTAAGTAAATACATCGGTCTGTTATCTGCCTCGTACCAGACTAACTTAAAAAAATGGCAGTTTGATTTGAATTTGCAGGTAAATGGTGACCAGCGGTTGCCTTATACCGGCTTTAATCCTGAAATTTACCAAAGCCCGGAACGATCACCTGTATATGCGATCTTAAACACGCAGATAACTAAGTATTTCAAACGTTGGGATGTGTATATCGGTGGTGAAAACTTAACAAACTACCGCCAGGATCATCCGATTATCCAAGCTAATGAACCATTTGGAGATTATTTTGACTCATCGATAGTTTGGGGGCCGATTAGTGGAATTAAAGTGTATCTTGGAATAAGATTCACAATTAGAAAATAATAAATAAAAACAGAAAAAATGAAATTAAAGTTAGGGATAATAATCGCGATACTATGTATGGCAATCATGCAGGTAAATGCACAGGAAACTAAAACAACTATTGATACAGTAAAAATACAGACTTCGGCGAAGTGCAACGACTGTAAGGAAAGACTGGAGCACAACATTTCTTTTGAAAAAGGAGTGAAATCGGTTGAACTTGATAACGAGACAAAGATTTTGACTGTTGTTTATAAAACCGCTAAAACGAACAAAGAAAAAATAAAAATTGCGATTACAAAGGTTGGTTACGATGCTGATGAGATGCCGGCTGATCAAAAAGCCCACGATCGCTTACCCGCTTGTTGCCAGAAGGGCGCCGAACCACATTAATTAAATCGATAAACTCATTGTAACCAGTTCCGCGATGTCATAGTTCTTAACCTCTTCTTCTTTATTTTTATACTTGATGCCATCAGTCATCATGGTCATGCAGAACGGGCAGGCTGTACAGATGATGTCGGCACCTGTGTCCAGAGCCTCTTCAGTACGTTCGATAAACACTTCTTTATCACCTTTTTCAGCTTCTTTGAACATCTGCCCTCCACCGGCGCCGCAACATAAAGCAAACTGTTTGTTTCGTTTCATTTCAATTTTGCTGGCAGGTAGCGCATCCAAAACTGAACGGGGAGCTTCATATTCTTTATTGCCGCGGCCTAAATAACATGGGTCGTGGTAGGTGATCTTCTTGTCCTTTAAATTATCGCTATTCAGGTTCAGTTTGCCATCTGCGATCATTTGTTGCAGGAACTGCGTGTGATGCATGATCTCATAATTTCCGCCAAGGTCGGGATATTCGTTTTTAATGGTATTGAAATCATGCGGGTCGCAGGTGATGATCTTTTTCACTTCGTAGCCATTCAACACTTCGATATTCATCAAAGCCTGCATCTGGTAGATCATCTCGTTACCTGCCCTGCGGGCGATATCCCCGCTGTCGCTTTCTTCGGTCCCGAGGACGGCATAATCGATATTCAGATGGTTCAGGATTTTTGCAAATGACCGGGTGACTTTTTTGTACCGGTCATCAAAAGCACCTGCCGAGCCTACCCAGAACAAATACCCGGGGCTTTTCCCTTCGGCAATTTTATCAGCCATAAGAGGAACATCAAGCCCTTCGGCCCAAAGCATACGGTCTTCGGGTGAAAATTGCCAGGGAGCACCGTTGTTTTCGATATTGTTGATGGCACCGTTCAGCGTTGCCGGGCCGCCTGTTTCTTCCAGACAAAGGTAACGCCTGAGTTCGATGATCACAGAAACCTGGTCAATCTCAACGGGACATTCGTTGGTACAGGCATTACAGGTGGTACAAGCCCAGATCTCTTCTTGCGTAATGTATCCGCCTAACAGTGTTTTGCCTTCATCTGCTTTTACTTTTACACCTATCTGATGGTATCCCGTTTCTTCAATACGGTCGCGGGTATCCATCATGATTTTTCGTGGCGACAGCAATTTACCGGTAATATTTGCCGGACATACAGCCACACACCTGCCGCATTCGGTACAGGTATATGAATCCATCAAACTTTTCCATATCAGGTCTTTGGCATCTTTGGCGCCGAACCGCTCAATTTCCACATCGGCTACAGCCTCTTCACCAAGTACACCCATCGCTACTTTCACTTCATTGGTGATAGCTTCCATGTTGCTTATGTAAGTGGGCGGTTTCAGCTTTCCGTAATAAACATTGGGGAAGGAGAGAAAAACATGAAAGTGTTTTGAATAGGGGATGTAGTTCAAAAAGGCAAAAACCCCGACAATATGAAACCACCATCCTGTTTTATCAATAAGAATGAGTGTATGATCAGGCAGATTTTTTAATAAAGGAACCAGCATACTGCTGAACAAAAATGGCCCGGTTTGCATGTAATGTTCCAGCCCCCTGAGCTGCAACACGCGGTCGGCGGCATTCATAAAAAACAAAGCGGTCATCAGCAGAATTTCCGTGATGAGGATGATGTTGGCGTCGGTGAGGGGCCAGAGCGTCATTTCGTATGTGTGGAAACGTTTTACACGTAGGATATTTCTTCGGATCAGGAAAATAATACATGCAGCGATAACCGAAAGGGCAAACAATTCGAAGAACGAGATCATCACATTGTAAAACGGCAGGAAACTGAAAAAGCGGTGTGTTCCGGCAATACCGTCAATCATGATTTCCAGCATCTCAATATTTACCAGGATAAATCCGGCGTATACCATTATGTGGAGGATGCCTGAAACGGGTCTTTTGATCATTTTACCCTGCCCAATGGCAATCCTGAACATCCTTTTCCAGCGTGCGGCTTTGTTGTCATTTATAGTGAGATCCTTACCAAGGTTTATATTGCTTACAATGGCACTTACATTTTTATAAAAAAGAACTATGGTTATAACCAGAATGAGGATGAAAACAATACTTGAAATCATAATTAGGTTATTTGATATTTAAACATTTATTCTTCCTCATCAAGGAGACCTGACTCTTCTGTGTAACCATAAAGGCGATCAAGTTTTATCTGGTATTTTTCTTTCAGGAAGCGGCGTTTTACTTTTAGCGTAGGCGACAATTCCCCGGTTTCGGGTGTCCATTCCTGACAAACCAATTCGAATTTCTTGATTTGCTCATGTCTGCTCAGTACGGGATTAATAATATCAACTTCTTTTTGAAATCGGTCTATAATGGCTTGTTTCTGGATCAGGTCTTTGTTGTCCTGAAAAGTAATTTTGTGTTTTGCACACCAGGAGTGTAGAAAATGAAATGCAGGGCAAATAATGGCAGCTGCATATTTTTCTTTCTCGCCCACCACCATAATCTGTTCAATGAAAGATGATTCCTTAAATTTGTTTTCCACTAACTGTGGTGCCACATATTTACCAGTTGACAATTTAAAAATCTCTTTCTTCCGGTCGGTAATTTTAAGGATGTTATGTTCGTGAAGTTCACCAATGTCGCCGGTATGGAACCAACCGTCCTTGTCAATAACTTCGGCGGTTTTTTCCTGAGATTTGTAGTAGCCCAACATCAGATTGGGGCCTTTCATTAAAATTTCACCATCTTTGGCAATTTTCACTTCCACGTTTTTCAATACTGGACCAACAGTTCCGAATTTCATCATAGGATATGTTTTGTGATTGACAGAAATTACAGGTGAAGTTTCAGTTAGCCCATAACCTTCCTGAATGGTGATGCCTGCGGCACAGAATATGCGTGCAAGGCGCTCCTGCAGGGCAGCCCCACCCGAAACAATGACTATAATATTTCCACCCAGAGCTTCCCTCCATTTGCTAAAAATCAGTTTGTCGGCAATAGCCCTTTGGGTTTCGTACCACCAGCCATTGGCTTTATTAAGCTCATATTTTAATCCGAGATTAACAGCCCAGAAAAAGAGGCTTTTCTTGATTCCGCTCAGTTCTTTTCCTTTTAGGATAATTTTGTCATAGAGTTTTTCAATCACCCTTGGAACGGTAGTAAAACCCTCAGGACTAACTTCCCGAAGATTATCACCGAGAGTTTCGATACTTTCAGCATAATAAACTGCACATCCCTGGTACTGTACCAGGTAATTTACCATCCGCTCAAGAACATGGCAAAGAGGCAAAAAACTCAGGAATTTTCCCTCGGCAGGAACAGGTAACAAATCAATGGAACCCTCCACATTTGAAATAAAATTGCGGTGGCTGAGCATCACACCTTTGGGCACACCTGTTGTTCCTGATGTGTAAATAATCGATATAAGGTCATCTGCCTGAATACTAGTCTTGATTTTTAATAATTCATCTTTTAATTTTGGTGCGTTCTTCTTTCCCAGTTCAATAATTTCTGTCCAATTACTCAGGCCCTCAACCGGATCCATGCTATATATCATTTTGACCTGCTCTGTGTTTTTTACCGCTAACTTAATCTTCTGGTAGAAATCATTTGAAGAAACAATGACCATTTTTGCATCGGAATGAATCAATATGTGTTCGTATTCCTCTTGGCCAAGATTGGCATATATCGGTACATGCACAACACCAATTTGTGCCATCCCCATATCCATGAAATTCCATTCGGGGCGGTTATTTGAAACCGTAACGATTTTATCCTGTTTTTTA
>DGOT01000191.1 GCA_002389465.1 Bacteroidales bacterium UBA4459
GAAGAATTCGACTTGTCTGACAAACTTCTTTTTGACGGTAAGACTACAGTAAAAGACGGCTATTTCAGCTTTGAGTTTTTGGTGCCTAAAGACATAAATTACAGTTTTGGTTTTGGCTCAATCAAATATTATGCGCAGGACACGGTCAGCTATTCGGATGCGTGGGGAGGATATGACAAGTTATTTATAGGCGGCTATAATGAGCAGGTCGACCCGGACGATCAGGGGCCGGTAATTCAGCTTTATCTTGAAGACAAATCGTTTATCTCAGGAGATGTTACATCGACTGATCCGTTAATGTTTGCTGAGATATACGACGATCAGGGAATCAGCTTTACAGGTATTGGCCTTGGTCGCGATCTGGTGATGGTGGTGGATAATGATTTTGCCAACTCGATGATTATGAATGATTATTTCAATATCAAAGCTGACTCATACCAGCAGGGGACGATCTTTTATCAATTGAATGGATTAGCTCCGGGCAAACATACCCTTAGTTTGAAAGCATGGGATCTGCACAATAATTCATCCGAAGTAATTGTGGAATTTTATGTGAATGAGCAGGCTGACATAGAACTATCCGGGGTGCTTAATTTCCCGAATCCATTTAGCGAAACAACGAGTTTTACATTCAACCAAAATAAAAGCAATACCGAACTCAACGTGGAAATAAAGATCTTCGACATAAACGGGAGGTGGATAACCACACTAGATAAGCAGGTAAGAATCAGCGGGCTCAGGGTTGATCCAATAGAGTGGGACGGCCGGAACAGCAACGGAAGCCGTATCGATGCCGGCGTTTATATGTACCAGATAATTGTTACGGACGAGCTGGGAAATGCGGCTGCACAACGGCAAAAATTTGTAAAAATAAATTAAGTGAGGTTTGTATAAGTTACTTTATACTAATACACAGATTTATTCGTTACTTTTGCAGACCTTTTTAAAATCAGAAACAAATTCAGGAATGCGCAATCTTTTTTAGAGCATTCGGAGAATAAAAATTTTTTAAATAAATGAAACTTAGGACTCTTTTCACTGTTGGATTATTATTATGGGTAATCAGTTCAAATGCACAATTCAATATAACTAAAAACGGACAGAAAATAAATTCACTGAATACAGCTGTACCTTTTTTAACTATAGGTCCTGACGCAAGGGCAGGGGGTATGGGTGACGGTGGTGTAGCCACATCGCCTGATGCCAACTCGATGCACTGGAATCCGGCAAAATATGCTTTTATCGAAGATAAGATGGGCTTTTCTTTCTCATATACTCCCTGGCTCAGAAACCTCGTGAATGATATCAACATGGCCTATGTTTCGTTTTATACGAAAATTGGCACGATGCAAACCATCGCTTTTACGTTACGCTACTTTTCACTTGGCGAAATCACTTTTACAGATGACCAGGGAACAAACCTGGGTACTTTTAAGCCTAATGAATTCAGCCTTGACGGAACCTATTCGCGGAAACTGTCCGATTACTTATCGTTGGCAGTAGCGGGCCGTTTTATCTATTCAAATCTGACCCAGGGACAAACAGTTCAGGGTGTCGAAACAAAACCTGGTATTTCGGTAGCTGCTGATGTGGCCTTATACTGGGAAAAAGACGTAAATTGGTTTAAAAGTATGGATGCTACCTTTGCCTGGGGCCTGGATATTTCAAATATCGGCAACAAGATTTCATATACCAGCAGTAACATTGAGCAGGATTTTATCCCTACAAATCTCAGGCTTGGCCCGCGCTTAACACTTGATCTGGACGATTATAACCAGTTAGCATTCTTTTTTGATGTTAATAAGCTGCTCGTGCCTACACCTCCTGTTTATGCCTGGGACTCAACAAATAATTATATACCGGTTCCGGGAACGGATAATTTTCTGATTGCCGCTGGTATGGACCCTAATGTATCGCCCATTAAAGGCTTGATCCAATCATGGTATGATGCACCGGGAGAGGTAGAAGTACAGAAAGATGCAGATGGAAATACGATGTATGATCCTGAAACCGGCGCTGCGCTGGTAACGGTGAAGTCGGGTTCTGCCTTTAAAGAAGAGCTCAGGGAGTTTTACTATTCAGTGGGTGCCGAATACTGGTATAATAATATATTCTCAATAAGAGCCGGCTATTTTTGGGAGCATGCTACCAAAGGTGCCCGGCAATATGCTACACTTGGAGTGGGCCTGCGGTATAACGTATTTGGTTTGGATTTCTCCTACCTGATACCAACAACAGGCGGCTCGCAGCAGCATCCCCTGCAAAATACGCTGCGGTTCTCGTTACTGTTCAATTTCGACAATCTGAACAAAAAATAAACCTTACCGGGATGAACAAATTCAGGGTTGGTTTTGGCTATGATGTTCATCCGTTGATTCCTGGCAGAAATTTATTAATTGGTGGTGTTCTAATCGCATATCATAAAGGGGCACTCGGACATTCTGATGCGGATGTGTTATTACATGCCCTGACAGATGCTTTGTTGGGAGCTGCCGGTATGGGTGATATCGGAATATTGTTCCCTGATACTGATTCGAAGTATAAAAATGCTGACAGCAAACTGATGGTGAAAGAAGTGGTTCTTAAAATTCAGGAGAAAGGATATAAAGTGAATAATATCGATGCTACCGTAGTATTGCAGGAACCGAAATTAGTTTCCTATATTTCTGAGATCAGGTCGGTAATTGCTTCCCTTCTGCAGGCAGATGAAGAAATAGTTTCCATAAAAGCCACAACTAACGAACATCTCGGGTATATTGGTAACAGTGAAGGAATAGCAGCTTTTACCGTTGTTTCGCTGGTTGGTTAAGTTAAGTTAAGTTAAGTAGTTCCCTTAATAATTCCCTTCAAAGTATCCGTTAAAATTGATAAAGATTTCAATTTCATTATTAAATCCTTCAAAATAGGGGAGGTTTACTATGTCATTATAAAGTATGCCCTGCAACATAAAAATCCTGTAGTTCTGCTGGCTGGTGCCAGGGCGCGTAATGGTCATTTTAAAGTTGACAGTTTCGTTCAGCCTCAGGTCATCACAGATAAACTGTAATTCAACATCATAATTCTGAGTCGTAATTTT
>DGOT01000289.1:0-12299 GCA_002389465.1 Bacteroidales bacterium UBA4459
TATTAAGAAACCCCAAAAAGCCTGATGACCTTTTGGGGTTTCTCATTTTATAAACTCTCTCTTATTGTTTCTTCATTAACAGTTCATCGATAGCCTTACAAGCTCTGAGGCCGTCGGCAATGGCGCTGATAGCATCGGCCGTACGGTTAGCAGAGTCGCCACCGGCAAATACTTTCGGATCAGTAGTTTGTTGCTTGTCATTTACTACGAATCTTCCTCGCTCTACTTTGATCTTTTCAGCAAAATTTCCTTCGAGGAAACTGTAATCACCCTGCTGGCCGATAGCACCCATCAAAGCCGTAATCTCAAGCACTTTGTTACTGCCTTCGATAGCTACTGGTTTTGGCCTTCCGCCTTTCTCGTCGGGAACCATCTCAGCCATCAGATATTCGATAGCACTTACATTACCCTTCTTGTCCGTAATAACTTTTATCGGTATGGCCTGCGGTACTATGTGTACACCTTCGTCCTCAGCGCCTTCTATCTCTTCCCAGTCGGCTGGCATATCCTGCACACGACGGCGGTAAAGAATAGTTACTTCGGTACCAAAACGCCGGGCCACACGGGCAGCATCAATAGCCACATTACCGCCACCGATCACAGCCACTTTATCACCTATCTCAACCTTTTCATCTGCATTGATCATGTAGAGGTAATTAACCGCCTGCATAGAACCTTTTGCGTCTTCGCCTTCAATGCCTAACGTCCAGGCTTTGGGGAATCCAACGCCCATAAAGACAGCATCATTTTCCTTATAAATCTTGTCGAATGTAATATCTTTACCGACTTTGGTGTTGTACTGAATCTTTACGCCAATCTTCTCAATATATTCAATCTGTTTGTCGAGACTTTCGATGGGGAGACGGTATTTTGGAATACCATACATAGTAGCACCACCAGCTTTGGCATTAGCTTCGTATATAGTTACATCATAACCGCGTAGTGCCAAGTAATAAGCTGCTGTAAGACCGGAAGGACCAGCGCCTACAATACCCACTTTATATCCATTGGATTCTTTAATTTCCGGATTAACAATCTCATAAGTAATATCCGCTGTTTTCGCTGTTTCGGTGGCATATCTTTTCAACCAGCGGATAGCAACAGCATCTCCCCTGGTGGCAATGGCACAAACATCTTCACAGCGGCGGGTACAAACTTTACCACACATTTCCGGTAAGGGGTTGTTGTCGTATATAATACGAACCGCATCCTCGTCATTACCGCTGGCAATAGCGTTAATATATTCAGGGATGTGCATGTGATCAGGACACACCTCGGTACATAAGCCACAACTGATACAACGGCTGGCTTCGGCACGTGCCATTTCCTCGTTATATCCGAGCACCACTTCGGCAAACGACTTAACCCTGTCCATACCTTCGAGTTCAGGCATTGGGATACGGTTGAAATCATTGAGTGATGTATCAGCACTGGTAAATGAAAGATTATTTTTCCCTTCGGGGTTATCGATACCGGGAACCCACAGAAATGAATCCGGGTCGTCACTTACATACATGTAATCCGTAGTCAGACTCAAACTACCCGTAGGACAAACTTCCACACACAAAGCACACCAGCAACAGCGACCATTGTCGACACGCGGGCGCAAACCCGAATCACCTTTGGTGCCTTCAACACCCTCAACGCGTATCATGTCAATGGCAGCATTCTGGCAGATAGTAGAACAGTTGCCGCAACCAATACATTCATCTATTTCGTTATAATGAAAACCCCGGTAACGATCTGCTGCTTCCAACGATACTTTAGGAAACTCAATAGTATGTGGTTTTCTGCCAAACTGCTTAAGAGCAGTGAGTGGTTTTAATGTGCCTTTTAAATCGAAAAAACTCATGTTTTTTGTGTTTTGTGTTAGGAGTTAGATGTTATGAGTTGTTGAGCATACTATCACTATTTCTAATCATAACTTTTAACTCCAATAACTTATTTCTTACTTGCCTTTCGCTTTTTGTAAATAATTAATATAACCATTCAGGAGTCCTTTTGCTTTGTCAAGTATATCTCTTCCTTTTTTATATTCCTCCTGATTTATATACTCCTCATCTTGTGCTGTGATAAACTGATCCATTAATTCAAAAAGAGATCCCCTACTTATTCTACAAAATTGTATATTTTCCTGATAATGAAATCGACCAAATCTCTCGGCAATATTTTCCGTTGTCGATCGTGAGGCCCTGCGCATACCATCAACCAGAGCGTACTTCTCATACTCAGGGAATTTCTTTATAATAGAAGAAACATACTTCCTGTTCTCTCTGCATGCTTTCCAGCATTCAAGATCTTCAAAACTGTTAATTCTATTTTCACTCATTTTTTATTGTTTTGTGTATGCGTTAGTCGTAAGATGTTTAATAATATAACCCTAACTCATAACTCTTAACCCTTAACTTCTAACCCTNNTCCTAACCCTTAACTCCTAACCCTTTATCTCTCAATTTCCGGAGGACAAGTCCCCAGACTATTCATAATAGCTGATACATCAGCGATATTTTCTCCTATTAAAACATCTTCGAGTAAAGTAATAGCATGAACATAAGCTGCTCCTCTCAGATGTACCCTCCGCGGGTTTAATCCACCGTCACTGGCAATGTACATGCCAATCTCACCACGCACCGACTCGGTACGCACATAAGCATCACCTTTGGGTAAGGTCCATTTTTGCGGATTTGGAATTTTGTTGTAAACAGAACCGCCGGGCATCATATCAATCACCTGACGGATGATTCGAATTGACTGCCTGGCTTCACGACGACGTACCAGCGCCCTCGCCCAAATATCAGCACCATCGCTTGTTGGCACTTCAAAATCCAGTTTGTCGTAAACTTCATACGGATCGTCAATGCGTATATCACTTTTAATGCCACAACCCCTAAGAACCGGCCCTACCACTCCGTGCTCAATTGCTTTTTCTTTATTCACAATTCCCACGCCCTGCACCCTCTTTTTGAAGATCGCATTGTCGAACATCAGGTCATCATAGTCATCGAGCCGTTTCTCCAGGTAATTCAGCGTTTTCAACACCCTTTGTTCAAATCCTTTAGGCAGATCACGTCTTACACCTCCCGGCCAAATATACATATGATAAACACGGCCACCGGTCAGTTCTTCGAACAGATCGAGAATATAGTTCCGGTCGCCCACACTCCATTGCCCCATGGTGTACAGACCCAGAGAGCCGTTTTGTCCACCATACCAAAGCATAAACGAAGCCAGGCGTGCTAGTTCCAGCACCATCACCCGAATGTATTTTGCCCTTTCAGGAACTTCGCGCCCTTCAATAGCTTCCACCGCCCGTGCGTATGATTCTTCCATAGGGTCAGTTTCCGGAACACAGAAACGGCACATCAGCGTAAAACTCTGAAGCCAGTTTCTTTTTTCCTGTAGCTTCTCAAAAGCACGGTGCAAATAGCCTACTTCTGTTGTAGCCCCTACAATAGTGTCGCCCTCCACTTTAAGGCGGATCATCATGTTACCCGTAATACCGGGGTGCTGCGGGCCAAGATATAATGTTGTTGCCTTTTCTCTCATTATCTTGAATATTTTTTAGCGAAATCAGGGATTTCTTCTCTTGATCGTCTGATAATTTCTTCCCGCACATCTAGGGCATCTTCTCTTCCGGGCCTGTGCCAGAATGTGTCATCGGCATAAGCTTCCGTATCGAAATCGCGACGCATGGGGGGCGGGCCGCCCCAGTCTTCCAGAAGAAACTCATCAGGAGCTTCGAGTCCGATAAACTCTACGCCAAACATTTCTCGTAATTCGCGTTCATATGTGTTGGCTTGGCGCCAGATCATATCAATATTTGGCATTACCGGCTTTTCCCTGTCAATACGTGTCCGGATAAAAACCTTCATTTTTTCTTCAGGTGACCAAACGATGAAGATGATCTCGAATTCACCTTCTTCCAGCCAATCGACACAAGCAATGTGCGACAAGTGAATATAACCCAGCCTGTCCTTCAGATAAGTCAAAATTGAAGGAATACATTGTTTGTCAACATTAAAATCCAACCTGTTACCATCAAACTCTTTTTCGGCAGCCTCCGGAAAGTTAGCTTTGACGTGCGTTATTAGATTTTCTTTTATTTCCTGCATGTTCATTTAGTTTTGAGTTTTTAGCTCTGGATTCTTGGTTTTGCGAACCAGAGCTTCAACCATATATTAATGTTTTACCAGTTATATTCAGGCATCACCCAATTGGGGATGATCTTTTTCTGATTACCCCTGTACCATTCCAGGTTTTCCTTGTATTTGGTTGCACCATTGGCTTTACCTTCAGCAATTAATTGCTGCAACTTGCCAAAACCGGCAAGTACTGCCTCAGGCCTTGGCATACATCCATTGATGTATACATCCACAGGAAGATACTTATCCAGAACCTTGATCGTATTATAAGAATCGTAATACATGCCACCATTAATGGTGCATGAGCCAAAACCTATAACGTATTTGGGATCCTGCATTTGCTCATACACCCTGATAACCCGTTTAAGGGTTTTGGTTGTCAGGTATCCTGTAATGAGCAGCACATCCGCCTGGCGAGGGGTGGCAGCACCCCGTACTCCCAATCGTTCAGCATCATACCGGGAAGTCATTGTCGGAGGTATCTCAATGGCTCCGCAACCTGTTCCGTATGCTAAAACCCAGATAGAGTGCTTCCGCGACCAGTTCTGGATGATGTCTACTATTTTTTGTGAATTTTTGTCGTTAATCATTTTCTTTTTTATTATTCTGTTGAATCCTTATGTTAACTCCACTCCTATTCTTTTATTCTTAAAAAATAGCAGCATACAGAAGTGCCAGAAATCCAAAAAACAGAGGCCATCCCCAAAAATATTTAATGGCCTGTTCTGTTCTGTACCGGGGGCTTACCGTTCCGTAAAGCATAGGGATCAGATAAATCGCGAATGTTTTAATCAGTAATTCAACAATGTTACTTGCTCCGCCCAGGAACAGGTCGACATAGAGGGTTAATTTGGCAAAAGCAAAAATCGAATTTGACGACATCAACGTGAAAAGGTATTTGCCGCCGTTTTCCGATACGGGACCTGAGGCGAGCTCGGTAGGAGCCCCTACAATATCAAACGGAGAATACCTGAACATCCCAAGCATTGCCAGCACAGCAGCAATGAAAGCAAAAGGTGATGAAAACATCAACCAAACACCTTGCTCCTGCTGAATATTGATCAAATCAACAATTGAAGCTGTCTTGTATTGCATCATCAATGCGACCAGGGCCATCACCCAGGGGATTTCGAAGCCCACCATCTGGCTCAAACCACGAGTAACACCTATGGCTGAGTTGGGGTTTCCGGTTTGTCCGGCACCCAATGCCATACCAAGAGGGCCAAAAACCATAATGTATAAAAGGAAGATCAGGTCTCCCTTAAAATTCAGGTTGCTGAACCACTGGTCTCCTGTAAGTACCGGAACAACCAGTACCGACATAATAGACGTGATCATCATAAAGGCAGGCCCTATGTGCTGCATAAAACCGTGATGAATAGCAGAAGTTTTCGAGGCAAGTTTTAATGCATCAATAAAGTTCTGATAAAAAGGCGGACCTTTTCGGTTCTGAATCCTTGCAGTGATCTTACGGCTTAATCCCATATAGGTCAATCCAACAATAAAAGCCACGATGACTGTTATGATTGCCCCTAAAATTTTATACCAAATTGATTCCATTTATATATACATTTAATTATCCGAAAATGATGTTTTTAAATAATAGCAACAACACGACAAATATGACGACATACATGGCATAAGTTTGGCCGTTTCCTGTGTAAATCCGGCGGGTAAAGTCAAACAAAGCTTCCATGCCGTTAGCAAAACCGGTGTAATATTTATCTATCTGACGACGCATTAATGGTTCAACAGCCCTGAAGAAAGGTTGCATGAAATTCATTGAAAAGGTCAGGTTTTCATGTTCTTTTGGCACTTCACCTGAGGAACTGATGTCTTTTGTCGTTACATACCTTGTCTCTTTATATCCCTTTATGGTAAGGAAAGTTAAGAAGAAAAGGAAAATCCCAATAATCGTATAGACGATGGGCTGCATGGCAATCTGATTGCCCCATTCGTTAAAAATAATCGACAATTCCCACAAATGCCCCTGGGTGTTTGCATAACCCAGTGTCTGCATAGCTTCGTTGATCGGGTTTAGAATTAGTCCAGGGAATACACCCAATACAAAGGTACTTACCGCCAATATCAGCATAGGAACTACCATCATGGCAGGCGCTTCTTTCACATGGCTCCATTCTGTTTCTTCCTGGCCAAGGAAAAATCCGAACAAAAATTTATAACAATACAGAAATGCAGCTGTACTGGAAAAGAAGATCACGATAACCAACAGGTAATGATTGCTGCCAATCAGCGATTCATACAACATCCATTTACTGATAAAACCACCAAGTGGTGGAATACC
This sequence comes from Bacteroidales bacterium UBA4459, assembly GCA_002389465.1. Taxonomy (GTDB): domain Bacteria; phylum Bacteroidota; class Bacteroidia; order Bacteroidales; family F082; genus UBA4459. The sequence goes on from DGOT01000289.1 coordinate 6,448, forward strand.
TGCCAGTGCAATGATCGCAAATAATGCAGCAAGAAATGTCCACGGCATCTTTCTGATCAGACCGGTCACTTCGGTAAGGTTAGACGTACCCGTTTGTCTTTCAATAGCACCGACAACCATAAATAGTGTGCCTTTAAACAAGGCATGCATTACGGCAAGAAACAAGCCCGACATCATCGCCAGAGGAGTACCTATACCGACACCTACTATGATATATCCAAGCTGACCAATAGACGAGTAGGCCAGTAATTTTTTTGCATCATCTTGTTTAATTGCCCACAAGGTTCCCATTACAGCTGTAATACCTCCGAGCCAGGCGATCACTTCTCTGAACCAGTGCCCTCCCGGAATATGAGAAATCAGGCTGACCATTACAATCACCATCCCATAAATACCCATCTTCGATAAGGCTCCTGAAAATACACTGGAATAAGCCATTGGTGCATGGCTGTATGCTCCCGGCGCCCATACGTGCAACGGCATCAGGGCACTTTTAACGCCAAACCCAATGAGTAACAGAATCGGAATTAAAAGTTGCATGTTAAAACTAAAACCAGGGAAAGACTGAATTAAACTATCGATCATCATACTTCCGGTCAGTGAATAGATCACAACGATAGCCATCAGCATGGCATAGGCTCCAACAGCGCTGAATATAAAGTATTTAATTCCTACTGTCTGTACATCCTTACCCTGATAAACCACCATCAGGTATGAAGACCAGGTCATAATTTCCCAGAAAATAAAGAAGGAGATCAGGTCGCGACTGAATAAAATACCCAGCATCGACATAATCGTCAGGATGTAATTAAAATAGAAGAAACTTACGTTATCTTTATTCCGCATCGCCGATACGGCATAGATGGCAGCCATCAGACCCAAACCCGCAACGATAAGGGCAAACACATAACTCAATGGTGTTATTCCCCATTGAAATGCAAAGCCTGCCGCTTGAAAGCTAAAGGTCTGGCCAATTGAAATGTTTGTGAAAAACAAAACAACCGGGACAAAAACGGAAGCCAGAAAGAGTACCTCTTTGAGTATACCTTTTAACATACCGGCTAAAAAGGTGAGGATGGCCCCGCCTAAAAAGATAATAAATATCAAAATTATTGTATTCATATTGATCAGGCTTAACGGGTTAATGATTGACCTAACTGTAAAACATTATTGATGTATTCATCTGTATTCAGCAAATCTTTGGAAGCGTTATGCAGTATACCTGTTACCGCATCGGGGTAGAAACCGATAACCAGGATGGCGATTGCCAGAACAAACATGGCAACCAGGGCATTAACTCTGGGCCTGTGGGGCGCAGCGCTTTTCTCCCTGCTGTATTCCTGGAAAAAGATACGGTTAACTACACGGAAGTAGTACACTATTTCAATCACACTTACGATTAATATCAGAACGATGATCAGCAACAGGCCTTCGTTGGCTGCAGCTGATAAAACAGAGAGTTTACTCCAGAATCCTGCGAAAGGGGGCAATCCAACAATAGCAAATGCACCCAATGAGAAAAAGGCAGCCATCAATGGCATCCGTTTTCCCAGGCCGTTCATTTCGGCGATTTGTTTTTCTTTTGAATTAAAAACCAGGGAGCTACCACTGAAGAAAAGAAGTGGTTTGATCACAGCGTGGTTAAGCATCAGGAACAGAGCGGCAAATACACCTTCGTGTGTACCGATACCAAAAGCAACTATAACCAGTCCCATCTGACCAATACTGGAGTACGCCAACATTCGTTTCAGTTTTTCCTGCCGCAATGCGGATGTTTCCGCAACAATTAACGTAATTAAGCCAATGACGATCAAAAAGTCGTAAGCACTTGGGATATCAAACAAGGTGAAGATCATCCTGATGATGGCATAAACACCGGCTTTTACAACGATACCCGCAAATGCAGCCCCAACAGGACCGGGAGCTTCAGTATAAGCATCAGGCGCCCATCCGTTGAGTGGAAATATTTCCGCTTCAATACCAATGCCCGTAATAAAAAAGATAAGGGCAATTATTTTATACGTAGGGTTCATGGTGTGCATTTTTGACGCAATGTCAGCCATGTTCAATGTGCCTAGCTGCGAATAAAGTATAGCTATGGCAACCAGCAAAAAAGAAGATGCAAGAGCTCCCATCATAAGGTATTTAAAGGAGGCTTCCGCACTGTTTCTACCGGTATAGAAGGCCGTAAGCGCATAAGCCGATATGCCCGTGATCTCGATAAAGACAAACTGGTTAAAAATATCACCTGTAATCACAATACCGATGGCACCGGCGATGAGTAACATCAAAAAGATGAAATACTTTTTAGCAGGTTCAAAATCTACATTTCGTTTAAACCGGTAACTGAACAACCAGACCAGGAATCCTAAAGCAGACATCAAGGTAGCCAGAAATCCTGTTAACGGGCTAAAAACAAGGTTGATTCCCCATGGCGGCTGCCATCCTGCAATGGTTTCTACGATAATTCCATTTTGGCTTACATAATACAACAGAGTTGCCGAAAGAATCAACATGTAAGCCAATACGAGGCCCGGAATGATCCTGACCAGTTCTTTCCAAATCATCCCGATCAGCGGTATGACAAATGCTGCCAATAACGGGATTGCTATTAATAATACCGGACTTCCTACCATTTTAATCTTTTTATTTCGTCAATTTCTAAAGTATGATGATGTCTGTAAAGCCTAATGATCAATGAAAGGGCTACTGCCGTTACACCGAAGCCGATAACAATAGCTGTGAGCACCAGTGCCTGAGGAACAGGGTCAACCATCTGCCCGGCTGCCTCTTCATAACCAGGCGAAAAGATAGGCGCTGTACCTCCTTTTAGATAGCCTATGGTAATGAGTAAAAGGTGTATTCCCCCATCGATGATGGACATGCCAATCACGATCTTAATGAGTGATCGTTTTGTGAGAACGGCATACAATCCTATCAAAATCAGCAGGATTGAAGCACCATAAACACCAAATTCCAGAATTTCAAATAATTTGTCGTCCATTGTTTTAATCTTTCTCGTGTAAAATAGTATAAATCAAACCCGTGAGTTCAGCAGCTACTTTAAAACCAACCATGACATAAATAATGCCGATTACACCGCCGCTAAACAGATTGTTCAGAATACCTGCAGGCAAAAAGTTTTGCAGAAAAGTGCCCCCATTCATAAAGCCAAGCAATCCGATCACTACAAAAAATATTCCTGCAAACGACTCAATATATGAGAGCGTGTTATGGCTTACGGAGAAGTTTTCATAGGCGATCAACATCAGCAGAAAACCGGTGGCTATGATGGCACCTCCCTGAAAGCCACCACCCGGTGACAGATGACCGTGAATAAAAATATAGACTCCCAATAAAATAATAGCCGGGAACAACAGTTTTGACCCTGAACGTACTATGCTGCTGGAAGAAAACAATACGGAACGGTCGCCTGCATGATGTCTCCTCTTATATAGGATTCCACCCATAGCTGATACTGCCAGAAATAGTACTGTTACCTCACCCAGGGTGTCAAACCCTCTGAAGTTAACCACAATACTGGTAACCGTATTGGCCACATGCAGTTCAGAAACTGTTTTTTCAAGGTAAAAATCCTTAACTCCTTTTTCAAAACGGGTTACACCAAAACCCAGGCCGCTAAAAGCTGCAAAAAGGTGAAAGCCTAAAACCGCCAGAATTAATATAACTAGAAACTTCTTCATTTTAATGGTGATTTTAGGTTGTCTTTTTTATTGTAATCATCCTCATATCGCTTTGTATTGCGAATAGTAATAAGAAAAATAATGGTTGTCAACGCCACCCCTATAGCTGCTTCAGTTAAGGCAACATCAGGTGCCTGAAGCATGTAGAAAATAGCCGTCAACACCAAACTGATCACTCCGGTTGCAATAACCGCATACAGCAGGTCTTTCTGAACTACGGCGTATACCGCAGCGCCCAGCATCAGGATCAATAAGAAAAAAATCAGGATAAGGTAAATCATGCGTCTTCCTCCTTCTTTTCGTTTTCAGAAATTTCTTTATAAGCATCCATATTCTCATCTTTACTTGTGATCAGCGGATACTGTTTTCTTTTATACATGGCCCTTGCCAGCGCATGTGAACTAATGGGATTGGAGAACGCAATAAAAATTACGATAATCACCGCTTTTGCCATCCACATCCAGCTTGTTTCAACCATAAGGAAACCAACACCGAGGATAAGACTCATGCCACCTAAGGTAGTGGCTTTGGTCCCTGCCTGTAGCCGGTTATAAACATCGGGCATTCTGAAAATGCCCAGGCCGCCCAGAAACAGGAAGGCACTTCCTATCAGAAGGAGCGCGCCTCCGATAATTTCGAATAATGTACTCATAAGGCACCCTCCAAATATCTGGCGATAACAATCACCCCAATAAAACCAAGTACGGCATATACAAGAGCGACATCAACGTATATTATCCGCTCGAATAAATAGGCAAGTAAAAATAAACCGGCCACCAGGATAGTTGTAAGCGTATCAAGCGCTACAGTCCGATCGCCTGCTGTCGGCCCTTTTATGAAACGTATGGCCGCTAAAAACAAGCCTACGATCATGAAACTAAATGAGATATAAATTATATAGGTCATGACTAAAAGATTTTTAACAGGATTTTTTCAAATTGTTCGGCAATCTCGGTAAAAGCTTTTTCGGGATCTGTTGTTTTCACATCGATCCAGTGAATATAAAAAGTGTCATCGATAATATCAACGGTCAACGTTCCCGGTGTAAGTGTTATGCTATTAGCCAGTACCATTTTGGAATAATCGGTAGTCAGTTTGGTTTTGAACTTTACAATACCCGGATTGATAGGAAGTGAAGGCGTTAAGACCCTGCGTGCCACATCGAGGTTCGACTTAATAAGCGCCACGATAAAAATGAACAGGTACCAAATCATGTATACAATCCGAATTGGCTTCAAAATAGCGAGTGCGCAACAGGTGAATAATCTGATCGATAAAAACGAAATGATCATTGTTGCCAGAAAACCAACTATCAGTTCCTGTGTAGCAAATGAGGCTGTAAAGGCTATCCATACAAGCATAAGGAAGAACCAGTTGACGATGAATCTCGACAACTTCTCGTTAAATGTGAGACTTTTCATATTGAATTACTTTTTTTACGGATTAATCCAGGTTGTATTTTTTTTCTTCAAAATACTTCATGAACTGAACTCTTTCATATTCTGCAGGATTCGGGCTGTTGACCTGGCTCATTTTTCCTTTAAAATCATCAATCTTTTCAAAACCATGTTTCTCCATCCATACTTTAACATCTTGCAACATATCGGAAATGAACTCAATGCCATTTTTGTAAAGAGAGGAGACAACCTGTACGGCATCAGCGCCGGCCAGAATCTCCTTTATAACGGAAGTACCATTATGAACACCGGTGGAAGCAATTAAATCGCAACCCATACGGCCTGATAAAATTGACATCCAACGCAACGAAATAGCCAGGTCGGAAGAACGGCTCAATACGTTGCTTGGAACTATCTCAAATTTTTCGATATCGAAATCGGGCTGGAAAAACCTGTTGAATAAAACCACACCGTCAACACCGCTTTCGGAAACCCTTTTAACAAAAGCAGCTAAATCGGCAAAATGATAACTCAGCTTAACAGCAATGGGAATATTTACCGCCTTTTTGATTGCGTCAATGTGATTCAAATAGGTTTTCTCAATTCCATCACATGTTTTTGTGAAATCGGATGCAAGGATAAACATATTCAGTTCAATGGCATCGGCACCCGCTTCTTCAATCTTTTCGGCAAAAAAGCACCACTCCCAGGAACTAACGCAGTTGATACTGGCAATTACAGGAATATTAAC
>DGOT01000289.1:12405-22476 GCA_002389465.1 Bacteroidales bacterium UBA4459
TCAAAAATAGATTTGAGCACAACAGCTCCGGCACCGTTCTGTTCAATCTTTTTCAGATTCTCAACCGATGAGGTAAGTCCTGAACTACCAACAACGATGGGTGATTTAATTTTTAATCCTAAGTAATTGACTGACAAGTCCATAATAGATATTTATTATAATAATATTTTTTCAAACTTGGGGGCAAAATTATATAAAGAATATGATATATGTCATAAATTATATATGAAAAGGAAGTACGCAAAAACAACAGGACTAATTATCTAATTGTTAAGTAATTAACAATAGACTGTTTTTAGTGGAGTTACAGTTGCTAAACATCTTAATATATAAGGAAATACATCTGTGCATTTTTATCATCAGGCAACCAGAATCAACAGGCCAATTTGTTATTTTGATTGAATATAAATTTCTTTTTTAACAAAAATTATGTGATTTACGTAGTGCCTATACTACTTTAAAATTCTACCCGGTAATTGAGTATCGGCACAATGCCCATTTGGGTTATGGTTTCAACTTTTCCTGTTTCCGTGTCGTAGTAATCGCCTATAACATTCAGTTGATTGGTTATATTCTGCACATCGATCTCGATAGTATGGGTAGCCCTTTTTCTGTTTCTCGACAAATACACTTTGAAGTCGAAACGTAAAAAGTCTGGCCATTGTTCCGAGAAAGCGTGTTGTTCATCCCGCACCGTATAGTCTTCTGTTTCCGATTGTTCTATGTCAATAGGTGTTGTCCTTTGCCCACCGGCCCAGGTTCCTTTCAGGTTAATACTCAGCACCCTTTTTTTCAAACCTTTGCCTAAATGAAAATCTTTCCCTCCCATCAGGTTCAGTATATGATTATTGTTGTATCGCGTGTTTCTCATAACTCCATCTGCGGCTTTGTATCTCGAATCAAACAGCGACAAGGTGACCATATAATAGTAATTACGCGAAAAATACTTTTCCAGGGTCATTTCCAAACCGGTATTTCTTCCCTTCCCCATATTCATCAAACTCCTGTTCGTATAGCCGAAATTGTAATTCAGTACGGAGAAACTACTCGTATCGCTGTTTTCCACAGGGACACGGAATAAATACTGGTAATATAATTCCACTTTCAGAAACAGGTTTTCATTCAACATGTTCTCATATCCTATTACAAAATGTGCAGCTTTGAGAAAATTAAGATTTTCATTAGGTAGCCAGGGTGAATTATCCGGCATCATTTGCTGTGCATAATAAGTTGAGAGGGGTTCCATTTTACTGTGTAAACCTATTCCGATGTTCAGCGCCTGTGACGGGGTAAACTGCCACTTCAGCCCCAGCCGGGGTTCCAGCGAATAATTTCCGTTCAGCAGCAGATACATGCTATGTAAGCCCATTATCAGGGTTACATTCTTATTGAAACGGTGTTTCCAGTTAAGGTAGGCCTCTAGAAGGGTTGTAAATCCGTTCTGATCCAGTTCGGGGACCAGTTCTTCCTCCACATAATCGAAACGGTGCGACAGCAGGTTGTAGCTTGTAAAACTGCTGACAAAGCCCACATTTAACAAATTCGTTGCACTGAACTTTTCATTGAACAACAGGGATATTTTGGGTGTCTGGTAAACAAGGTCATCTTTCGCCCTTGTTGCGAAAACATCCGCCGAATCAGGTTGTTGGTAATCCCACAGATTTCGTGACGCCGTATAAGCCACAATAGTTTGCAGATAGGTGCTTTTGTTAAAAAAATACAGGTTTTTAACACCGATCACTCCCATATCAGTTTCATAATCGTTTGTGAATGTATTTTCCTTTTCGTGTATCTTGCTTATACCGCCGACACCAAAAAAAGAAAAGTTTCCGAGATGTTTTGTCGGAGCATTTATTTTGAATGTCAAATCCTGAAAGTACGGGATAGCATCACCCACAAGATTAATACCCAGCGTTCGGATCATTGCGAGCGATGAGAACCTGTAATTGACGAGATAAGAAACCGGTTTCTTTTTACTGAAAGGCCCCTCGAAAGTGGCGTCTAATCCAACAAATCCTGCCTGGATAGAATACTCTCTTTCCTGGTTATTTCCGTTGCGCAGTCGTATGTCGAAGACGCCTGAATAAGCATTGCCATATTGCGCCGGAAATGCTCCTGTAAAGAAGTCGGAATTAGCCAGGACAGCTGCATTCAAAATACTCAGCCCGCCGCCTGAGGAACCTTCTTCGGCGTAATGATTGGGGTTAGGAATGTCGAGCCCTTCCAGCCGCCAGCCCATCCCACGGGGCGAATTACCCCGGATAATAATATCATTGGCTCCTGAGGGATTCATAGCCACGCCCGCAAACGACGACACCACCCGGGCTGCATCGTTGATGGTTCCGGCATAGTGATCCATGGCGGCTACATCAAATTTCATCACACTCACAGTCGCCATTTTGTTAATGGCCTCGGATTTGTTTAACTGGTCGGTGATTACCACTTCGTTCAGGTTTTGCACGTCTTCGGTAAGAGCGATGGTGAGCACCGTTTGTTTTCCCGATTTAAGCACCACATTGCGCATAGTGATCATTTCATACCCCACGTAAAAAACAGTGATACTGTACTTTCCGACAGGCAATCTGCCAAAATCAAATTTGCCGTTTTCATCTGTTGTCGTGCCTATCTGAGGATCAGAACCTGCAATGACCAGATTAGCTCCCGGTAGCGGTATTCGGGCATCTTTATCAATTACCCTGCCCCTGATACTTTGAGTTATTTCTTGTCCACAGGATTCGCCAATCAGCGCAACGGTAAAAAGAAATCCTATGATAATTCCGGCAAATCTCATTATCAACAGGTTTTTCGGTACTGCATGCTCCATAAAATAACAGATATCCTGAAAAAGATATCCTTTGAATTAGCGCATTTAATACTTTTCACTAAGATAATATAAAACGGGGAAGGATTCAAACCTCTGGATCAGGAACTATCTAACTCGCTATCAGAATGCAAATCACTTTATTCTTTGATGGCAAAATACAAACCGTTCCCACTAACGGTCTCCAACTTCCTGGCTATAGGAAACATGTTTTTCAGCTCGTTGCAAAAATTGGCTTTAAAGTTTCTGAAATCACTTCTTTCCAGAAATTCAAGAACAAGAGCCCCTTTATCTGTACGTCCACTAAAATCATTAATAACAACGTGTTTTCTGGAAACACGTCTCATTTCTGACAATATCTTTCTGCGCCGGTCTTCCTTCACACCGTGTAACACAAAAGAAGCCGTAACAATATCGAACGAATTGTCAGCAAGGCCCGCTAAATTTTCGGCATCTCCTAACAAGAAGGTAATTTCGGGATGCTTCTTCTGCCCTTCGTCCAGCATTTTTTGAGAAAGATCGACAGCATAAACTTCTTCCGCTTGCTTTCCGACAAACATGTCTGCCCAGGCGCCGGTACCGGTTCCCACGTCCAGCACTCTTTTTCCTTTGATACTTATTTCCTGATGAAGCATATCGATAGTATGCGCATATTTCTCAGCCTGATGTCTATCTATCCAGCCATATACGGGAGCAATCAGGTTAAAAATGAATTTTGCCCGTTTGTTTGCGTCTTTTGAGAAATAATGTATTATCGACATATTTTTTGTTCGGTTACTATTTTTCTGCTGGTTGTCTACAGTCGATAATTTCCATTTACCGTTCGCCCAATGTTATTAAGATGACTTTCTCCTCTCCGTTTCTTAAAACTTTCATTTTGACCACCTCACCCGGCTTGTACTTTTTAAGAGCATTGGAATATTCCATCAAATTACTGACTTTATCACTATTAAGTGCGGTGATGATATCATCCTTTAGCAAGCCAGCTTCTTCTCCGGGTGAATCCTTTTTGACAGAACTGATCTTAACACCTTCACCCTGATAAGAAAAATCAGGAATGGAGCCGGTGGAAGCCTTGCGAACGATTTTTGGTTTTTCCGGTGATTGGGTTACCGGTGTTGCTTTTCCGGTGTATTCAAATGGCGTGTCCCTGTCAGCAAGGTAAACTATCACCTCTTTGGCAACAGTGGCCACCTTAACCAGTCCCTTACCGTCAATTTTATCATAAGTATCTGTTGGGCGATGGTAATCTTCATTGGGCCCGGAAAAGAACTGCACTGCCGGTATTCCTTTTTCGATAAAAGCTACCTGGTCGCTGGCATCCAGATCCTGTGTGATCAGATCGGTTTTTACACCTGTGGTATAATCCGTTCCCATAAACACAAATTTCCACTCTTTGGCCGAAGACGAATTGATGATCATCAGTTTATTATCGAATAAACGCCCATCTGTATCGAGATTAATATCAGCAATTACATCGCCTTTGTAATAATTTTTAAGCTGGCTCACAAAATAACGGGAACCTATCAGGCCGGCTTCTTCTCCGGTAAAAGCCACAAAAATTACCGTTCGTTGTGGTTTCATCGTTTTTCCCAGCGATTTTGCCAGTTCGAGTAAAACGGAAATCCCACTGGCATTGTCATCAGCACCATGATGAATTTTCCCTTCGTTGCCTTTGCGCACATCAGGCCATCCCAGTCCGAGGTGATCGTAATGGGCAGAAACAACCACGGGTGCGTCTTTCAGATTTTCATTCGTGCCAGGAATGACAGCCGCTACGTTTTTCATTTGCAGTTCTCCCTTATCAGAAAAAGTATGCGCAAACTCCTGGTAATAGGAATTGCCCATGGGTTGCAAACCGTATTCTTTGAACTTACCAGCGATGTAAGCGGCGGCACTATCCAGTTCGGGTGTGCCCAGTCCACGTCCTTTCAGCTCATCCGATGCCAGGTATTCGATATGTTTCAACATTCTACGTTCTGAAAAAACAGGAGCAAGTGTTGCCAGAGGTTCCCTTTTCTCTGTCATTTTGAGGTTTTGGGCTCCGGGTTCAAAAACTTTTACCATAGGAGAATTCAGTACCGGCCATTGACCTTTCGCCATATTTACCGGTTCGTCACCTTCAAAAGCGAGGTAGCTGTATTTACCATAATGCGGCAGTTTCCGGATAAGGCCGGGAATAGAAGCCTCATTATCCAAAGCAATAAAAGCCATGTTTTTGCTGACATCATTTGCATCAAAAACCGAACAAATAAAACTGTGGTTTTTCTTTGTTACACTTTGCTTTCCGAAGATAACCGAATCGCCTGTGATACTGGTGTTATAATCTTGCAGGGACACATTCATCTGTTCTGCATACTTGTTTTCAAATCCGATAATCCAGTTTGTTTTATCGGTTGATAAAGCATCCATTTCGTTATCAAATACAATTTCAAAGTTGTCGTTATCAGCAGCCTGCCATTGTTTTACAAATTCCTGATAGACGTGACTCTGACCCTCATCTGCATTTGAAGGCAATACAATAAGATTTTCTTTGCTTGCCAGTATTTTTGACCATGTCGGCGGCACTTCCATGGGATCCAGAATTCTGAAAACATCATACTGAGGATCAACAGCCAGCTTCAAAGGTTTGTCTGTCAAAGTAAACTGAAATTCCTGCGTTTTCTCATGCATGTCAACTACAAAAACTTCGAGACTTTTTTCCGTTGCTATAGCAACAGGAATATTAACTGCAAACACTTCTGCCTTCTGCTTTTGTTCCAGGGTAAGGATCAGTCTTATTTGCTTGTTGTATGTGTTCTGTTTCACATCCTTAACGGCTATCTTCGGGGCACCGGTACGCGTCAGCCATTGAGTGAAAAACGGTTTTAAATCAGTGCCCGAAATTTCTTCGGCAGATGTTCTTATGTCATTGAAAGAAGCAACTTTGTATTTGAAGTTTTCGTTAAAAAGAGACATGGTTTTCTTAAAATCCTCATCACCCAGTTGTCGCCTGAGCATATGCCACATCATCATGGCTTTTCCATATCCAACGGCTTCGCTGGCTGCATCGTGGCGCGATAAGAATTTGTTTACCGGAAAGTCATTGGTTTCATCCACCACATTGGTAAACTTCTGCAAGGTTGAACGACGATAGCTTTCGCCTTGCCTGCGTTGCTCTTTAATCAAATGATCAGCCATATATACCGTTATTCCCTCGCACCAGTTTCCTGCTTCAAAATCAACGTATACGCTGTTCCCCCACCAGTTGTGCAATAGTTCGTGCGGATAAGATGAATGCAGAATAAAGGGAAAGCGAATAATCTTTTCGCCCAACAATGTAAACGAAGGCATTCCATAACCCGTTTCCCAGAAATTCTCCACCAGGGCAAATTTGGTATAAGGATATGGCCCGACCAGTTTTTGGTACATATCCATGTATTGCTCGGTAACTTCCAGATATTTGTTAGCCAGTCCTTCGTCAGGTGTACGTAAAAAAGCCATTGCTTTGATACCACTATTCATGCTATGCGAATATTCGTTAAATCGCGCCCCAATTAAAAAGATTTCTTCCTGTGAAGTAGCGCAAACCCAAACATCCTGATGTTGGTCCTTGCCCATGCTTTCTGCGGTTCTTTTACCTTGCGTAACCACTTTCCATCCGGTCGGCAAGGTAGTTGTCAGTTGAAAAGTGACCAGCTTATTTTCTACCGTAGGAACCCAGTAAGTGGAACCAGCCAGATAAATCCCGGTGTCGCTGATTATTCCCGGCGATTCGGCAAAGCCGCGCTGGTAGTTTTCTTCGCTTTGCGAAAAAGGAGAACTTATTTTCCCTTCATAATGAACCACAAAGCTTTCCGCTCCTTTTTTCAGCTTCACTTTCCATTTATTAAGACTGAGGCCACTTTTGCTCCCGCTGTCATCCCTGTCCATACCTATATCCTCCGCTACAATATTGCCAGCTAACTGTTCGGCTTTTACATTTTTTGAAAAGAATGTCGGTGTAAGCGCAGCATTCAGACTGAATGTCATTTCATCTGACCCTACTTTAAAGATTGAATCAATTACTGTAATATGTTCAGATTCAGGGTTTATTTGAACGTTCAGAACATGATGTATCGCTGCATTGTTTTGTGAAAAACCAAACGAAGATAAAAAGAAAAATAAAAATGTAACGGAATATTTTTTCATTGGAGTATGTTATTAATTCGAAATATCCCGCAAATGTAAGAACTCCTTTCTATTATTGAACTATTACATCAAACTTTTTTATCGAAAAACGATATGTTTTACTTTCCGTTTAAACAATTCTCCTGTTATATTCGGTACTCCGCTGATTTGCAGATGGCGCAATTATTTATTGCTTTGCGGGCTTATTGTCGCGGTATTAAATTAAACAGGACACCATCCTATTTACGGGTCTGACTCTTGCTCCGAAATGAAACTCTTCGCAGCACGCTGACGAGGCATCTTAGTGAAAATTATTTTTAAACCGCTCCAAGGAGTGGGGAATGTAACCTAAGAGATCCCTCGACTACCGTTCGGGATTAGTTCGGCTAATCAAATTTGAAAAATAAAATTTAAATCTCACTGATTTAAAAAGAAGCCGGCTTATTCAGCAACACTGTAAAAAAGACCCCGCTCTTCTCTAGTATAAACTATTTTGTTTTCATGTTCTAAAACATCCAGGTATTTATTCACCTCATTGATATGCAGGCCCAAGATTTTCACCAGATCGTCCAAGGTGCAAGGGCGCCGGGCAATAGTTCCCAAAATTGCCGATTCCGTATCAGAGCGGTAAGATTGAATATTTTTTCGCTGTGGTGCAGCGGCAATGATCTCCACATTATCCAGCTTCCAGAAATCAACGATCTGCTGTAGCTCAGTATGTGTAGCCGCCGTGATTTCCTCCACGACGCCTGGACGATCAAGGGTGTTCAGTTGAATGCTGTCAGGCTTGATTTTTTTAAAAGCCTGTTTCAAAGCGGTCAGATCTTCCGGGCTGTTATTATAGCCGGGAATGATCAGCACTTCAAGCCAGATTTTGCCTTTGAACTCTTCTCTGAAATCAATCAGGCCCTGAATATATTCCTCCATGTGTACATTTGATGCCGGCCTGTTTATTTTTTCAAAAGAATCTTCGGTAGCCGCATCCAGAGAAGGCAGCACCACGTCCGCATTCAGTAATTCGGAACGTACCTGTTTATTTATGAGNNAGCGTACCATTTGTAAGTACTGCCACCGGAATATCCGGCTTCTTCTTTTTAATAAAATTCAGCACATCGCCAATTCTACTGTTCAGCGTAGGTTCGCCGGAACCGGAGAAAGTAACATAATCAGGATCAGCATTGTGAAGAAAATAATGGTCCAGTTCTTCGGTAACTTTATCATAAAGAATATATTCCCTTCGGTCGGTAGTTAGTTTGGTCGTACGGCCCACTTCACAATAAACGCAATTGAGTGAACATACTTTTTTAGGCACTAAATCCACACCCAGCGACATGCCGAGGCGACGGGATGGTACAGGGCCGAAAAGGTATTTGTACATAGGATTTTTGATATATGATTTAAGAATTAAGATGTGGCGCTAATCATAAGCTAACCTGGTCTCTTCATCGGCCATTGTTGGCTTGATCCATTCCTTCCATTCGGCAGAGTCCCACGTGCCCAGTTTTGAATGGGTAATGCGGTATTTTTCAGGAATTGGATGGGTTCCAACAACTACTTTCATCTGGTATTTTTCTTCAATAAATCGTTTAAAGTGATCAATGTAGGGGCAGGGAGGATAGCCAACCACAAAACCCGTAGCAAAATGAATTACCTCGGCACCATTCTTTTTCATTTCTTCCGGGGCATACTCAATGTTGCCTCCCGGACATCCTCCACAGTTGGTATAGCCTACCAACTCCACATCTTCATCCTTTTTATACATATCAAAAGCCCCTTCCCTTTTTTGCAGTGCCCTGAAACATTTTCCACCGGCACAAGTCCGGTAGCGGTCGCAGATGATGATTCCGATCTTTGTTTTCATTTGTTTAAATTTTATAATTTGATCAATAGGAGGTTATTCCAAAATTTATGCACGGATGGAACCGCTTCGCTTTCCCATGAATTTTATTAATCATTACCCTGTGTGTATTTATGATTAACAAAATTCATGGTCGCTTCATATAATTGCTTTAATGATTTACTTTCCCTAATGCCTTATCCAGGTCGTCAATCAGGTCTTCAACATCTTCTATACCTACCGAATACCTGACCAGCCCATCAGTGATATGTGCTGCCAGTTTATCTTCTTTTGAAACATTGGCATGTGTCATCGAGGCCGGATGCTGGATCAAAGTTTCTACTCCACCCAATGAAACGGCCAGTGTTGCCAGGTGAACATTATCCATCAGGATTTTACCTGCTTCATAGCCACCCTTGAGTCCGAAGCTAATCATACTCCCAAAACCGGTCATTTGTTCTTTGGCCAGTTCATGCTGTGCAAAGGATGTCAATCCCGGATATTTTATCCATTCTATTTTCGGATGATTTTCCAAGAACTCGGCAATCTTCATAGCACTTTCCTGGGCTTTGTCAATCCTCAGCGACAAGGTTTTTACGCCTCTGATAACCATAAAAGCCTGATGCGGGTCCATATTTCCGCCCAAGTAGGTCATTGTTTTACGAATCACATTGTACAATGCTTCATCTTTTGCCACGATGGCCCCGCCTACAATATCAGCATGGCCGTTGATGAACTTGGTCAGGGAATGCAGAACGATGTCAGCACCGAGATTCAGCGGTTTTTGAAGGTACGGGCTACTAAATGTATTGTCAACACATACAAGAATGTTGTGTTTGTGCGCAATTTCAGAAGCTTTCCTGATGTCTGTTAACTGGATCGTCGGGTTTGCTGGTGTTTCGAGGTAGAGCAACTTTGTATTTGGCTTGATGGTTTTTTCAATCAGATCAAGGTCCGACGTATCAATATATGAATGGTCGACACCGAATTTTGCAAAGTGTGTTTCCATCACGCCACGGCTGGGCCCGTAAACCGCACTGGTGCTGATCATGTGATCGCCCTGCTGCAAAACTGCCATATAAACAGTTGACACAGCTGCCATTCCCGAAGCCAGGGCTACTCCCCTGTATCCGTTCTCAAGTTCGGCCAGTTTGTTTTCAAGCACGTTAATTGTCGGGTTGCCAATGCGGGTATAGATGTACCCTTTCTCTTTTCCGGCAAACAGATCGGCGCCGTGTTGCGCGCTCTTAAACGAAAAAGTTGA
>DGOT01000268.1 GCA_002389465.1 Bacteroidales bacterium UBA4459
GAAAGCTATACAGGTGATGAAAGAAGAGGGGATCGACATTCAATCGCATCATCCGAAACCGGTCAGCCGGTTTACCAACAGGAAATTCGACTATGTCATCACGGTGTGTGATGATGCAAAAGGATCCTGTCCGGTTTTTTCCGGTCGCGTGACACACAGATTGCATATCGGGTTTGAAGATCCGGCAAAGGCTACAGGTAGCGAAGAAGAGATTCTTAACTTTTTCAGAGAAATACGCAATGAAATAAAACATGACTTTCGGGTCTTTTACAATAAATACATCCAAACATGAAAATCAGAAAACCCATTAAAGAGATTGTCCGGTCGAAATACAACAACATAGCCGACGACACCAGAAAAGAACCCTGTTGCTGCAAGAAGAACAAAAGCACAGCAGCATGGAACAAGGACTACACCATCTTCAGCGACAGCTACAAGCAAATGGATGGTTATCACGAGGAGGCCGACCTTGGGCTGGGCTGCGGGCTACCGACGGAGTTTGCCCGGATATCTGAAGGTGACACGGTACTCGACCTGGGGTCGGGAGCAGGAAACGACTGTTTTGTGGCCCGCGCCCTGGTAGGTGAAACTGGCAGGGTGATCGGCATTGATTTTGCCGACAAGATGCTCGAAAAAGCCCGGGAAAACAGCCATAGCCTCGGTTATACAAATGTAGAGTTTTTAAAAGGTGATATTGAACAACTTCCCCTGGGCAATAACGAGGCCGATGTGGTGATCAGCAACTGCGTGCTGAACCTTGTCCCTGACAAGAAACGGGCCTTCGGTGAAATATACCGGGTGTTAAAGCCGGGCGGATATTTTTCGGTCTCCGATATCGTTATCAGCGGTAAACTTCCCGATAAACTTCTGCAAGAAGCGGAAATGTACGCCGGCTGTGTAGCGGGTGCTATTCCCAAAACGGATTATCTGGAAATCATACACAACCAGGGATTTATACAAATATCAATACAGAAAGAAAAGGAGGTGGAAATTCCGGATGAGATTCTTGAAAAGTACCTGGACAAGCAGGAGTTGAATGATTACAAGAACAGTAAAACAGGCATTTTCAGCATTACCGTATATGCGTCAAAATAACAGGATATGAGCAAATTATCCCGTCAATTATCATTCTTCGACCGCTATCTGACGCTCTGGATATTTGCCGCCATGCTGCTGGGGGTTGGATCCGGTTACTTTTTTCCCGGCATTTCCGGATTCTGGGATCAATTCAGTATGGGCACCACCAACCTGCCCATAGCCATCGGATTGATTGTGATGATGTACCCGCCGCTGGCAAAAGTAAAATACGAAGAACTGGGTGATGTATTCCGCAACTGGAGAATCCTGATGCTGTCGTTGGTTCAAAATTGGCTCATCGGCCCTTTACTCATGTTTTTCCTCGCTATCCTCTTTCTCCATAACTACCCTGATTATATGACCGGACTCATCCTAATAGGCCTCGCCCGATGCATTGCCATGGTCATTGTGTGGAATGAACTGGCCAAAGGCGATACCGAATATGCTGCCGGACTGGTGGCTTTCAACAGTATTTTTCAGGTGTTGTTCTTTTCGGTGTATGCGTATGTTTTCATTACTATTATGCCAGGCTGGTTCGGTATGGAATCGTATGAGGTGAACATAACGATGGGTGAGATTGCCAAAAGCGTATTCATTTATCTCGGCATCCCTTTCCTGGCCGGGATGATCACACGTTTCGCATTGATCCGACTGAAAAACAAAATTTGGTACGAGAAAAAATTCATCCCCAAAATAAGCCCTCTGACCCTTGTTGCCTTGCTATTTACTATTTTCGTAATGTTTTCGCTCAAAGGCGATGTTATTGTTGAATTGCCTCTTGACGTGGTGCGCATTGCCATTCCCCTTGCAATTTACTTTTTAGTCATGTTTCTTGTGTCCTTCTTCATGGCAAAACGAATTGGTGCTGATTACAGCAAAACAGCGACCATAGCATTCACAGCAGCCAGCAATAATTTTGAACTGGCCATTGCCGTTGCCATTACTGTATTTGGAATAAACTCAGGCGAAGCCTTTGCTGCTGTAATCGGACCCCTGGTAGAAGTTCCGGTACTTATCGCACTGGTCAACGTTGCCCTTAAATTTCAGAAAAAGTATTTTAAAAGAGAAGAAGCCTCCGGGTCTTAGCTATTTTCCCTGGTCTAGTCTTTAAAGTTTCCATCGTCATCGATCGGCCGGTAACCTTTTGAGGTTATCTCCCTGCTGAGCACTTCACCCTCTTTGGAAAACTGGATGTCAAAACCGTCCGTTCCGTTGTCAAGAAATACTTCGTAGCCTTCCGTCTTCAGGTTCTCAAAACGGGCAGCAATAACGATCTTATACATGTAGTAATATTCTTCAATGGTTTTCATAACAGCTTCAGGCAGCTCTTCCTCACTGATCTTTGTTTTGGTATGCAGCCAATTCCCTTTGCTGTCAAAATCGGCAGAACTCAATTCCCCGTCATGTTTAAACAGAACTTTCCAAAACTTATTCTGTTTCGACTTGCCTTTCATTTCCCAATCGCCCTTTGCTTTAACGATTTCGGCATCAGCGTATCTTTCTGTCAGTGCTTTTTTTATTTTATGAGGCGCTTTTGTCTGTGCTTGAGGAAAAACATT
>DGOT01000090.1:0-2285 GCA_002389465.1 Bacteroidales bacterium UBA4459
GGTCCGTATTCCGGTTTTTTTTGCAGCAGTACAATGCCGTAGTTACAATCAATTACTGATGAGTTTTTCACTTCCACCGTACTCAGATCTTTGGAAGCCAGCCCAATGTTCGACCTGTAAACAGTTACATTCTCCAGGGTCAGGTGCGAATCTTCACCCCCGCTGACGCCTTTATCTTCAGCTCCGTCAATTTCGGTGTTAGTTATATGCACGTAGCTGCCCGAATAGTCAATGGCATCGTTGCCAATTGCCGTAAACCGGCACCGATCTACATTTCCTTTGCAGAAATCCGAGTCGAACGCATCGCCGTAAATACGGTTGAAGGTTACATTTACCAGACTAAAAACGGAGCGAATGGTATTCAGGGCATCTTCACACTGGTTGCGGTAAAAGAGGACGTGATTCATGTCCACGTCCGATTCGTAGAACGTAACGGAGCCGGTAAGCGTCCATCCGCCAACATCGAGTGTATTCAAATTTTCAAAGACCGTATGTGTGATTTTTGAACGCTCACCTGCCTGCAAAACGGTAAATCCTCCGGCAGAAAAATCGGAAGAAGTGATCACCACTTTATCAGCTTCGGTGCCGTTCATCTCTACGGGGCTGTACGAAATAAACAGGGCACTGTCTGTCAGGTCAAGCCGTGCCCCCGGTTCAAACTGCAACGTATAGCCTTCGGGAATGATTACCGGAATGTTCACATGGTGCGCTCCGGTCGGGACAATGAGGTTGCTTCCTTCAACCCTCAGAAAAGACGTATAATTGTCAAGTTTCGTATTATTCACCAGTTGTTGCTGCGGCGTTAAACCTGAAGGGTGCGGCCAGGGGAGTATTTCTGTTGCAAACGATTCCATTCCGCCGGGAACAATAAAAAACAGGTACCGGTTTCCTGTATCAGAAATAATCGTTGTACGGCTGATGTCATCACCGGAATATGCTTTTAGTTTCTGTTCTGGGATTTCGTAACTTGTAACGTACTTTTTGTTGTAGCCTGTTCCAAGCACAATAATATCTCCCGGGAAGTAATTGCAAATACGGATTACTGCACTATCATCTTCAGTTTTTTCAAGATAAGCATTTACAAAGAAAGACGGTGTGTTTTCGA
Organism: Bacteroidales bacterium UBA4459; assembly: GCA_002389465.1. Lineage (GTDB taxonomy): Bacteria > Bacteroidota > Bacteroidia > Bacteroidales > F082 > UBA4459. Next base: position 1,106 of record DGOT01000090.1, read on the forward strand.
ACATGGAGGAGTCGGAAAAATGGTATGGACGGCTATAGAGTTTAAATCCTGTGTCGGACTGCTTTTCCCTGATCATTTGTTTCAGTTCCGGTAGGTAAGAGTGTATGTCGGAGGCCACATCACTGTATCTGGCCATATCAAATTCGTATTGCGGAAACTCACGTTTCAGTAGCGAGTCGTACAGCATCATCTCTGTTCTGATCCTGTTCATGTTCTTTGAAATGAATTCCGGGTCGGAAAATTCTTTCAGATATTTCAGGTATCGGTTCGTAAAGACGCTGTCAGTAAACAGGTCGTAGTTCAGGTATTCGTGAATCTTCAGGCTCTCTCCCGAGTTCAGGGCAATATAGGCATAGTTGTTTTCAATTCCTGGTTTTAGTTTCGTGTAATCGGCGAAACCGTCAAAAGCAATGGGTTCCAGTTTGCAGATAACCGGATTAAAATAAAACCGCTGGTTGTGCCACGCCATACCGTGGCGTCCCTGTGTTAATTCCAGCATAGCATAATATTTTGCCAGCCTGTCGATATCGAATATTTTCTCCGGTGGTATCAAATGGTTTTTGTATTGCCAGGCTAACTTCTGTGCGTTCAGAAACTCTTTGTACAGCGAAGGATTTTTCACTGTTTTGGATTGTTTGAACGGTTTTACCACAGCCGTTTGATAATACGGCATTTCAGGCCAACTCTCACCCAGCCATATGGCATATTTCTGAATCTGCCAGAAAGCGTCTTCCGAAAATTTTACAATGGGGCCTTCCCTTCTGTCACGCGACTCGAGTAATTGTTTTGTAAAGTGCTCCTCCCAGGCATACAGTCCCTTTGGCTCATTGTTCAGCATGAACGGTATAAAGCCATACCTGGTCGTTAAAATATCTTCGGCATCAAAAAACTTATGCGCAACCCATTCGTTGAGAAATCCCCTTGCCAGCGGTGTTTGCACCGAAAATACGCGGAGGCGGTTCCACGCATAATTTTTTCTCATTTTAATACGGAACGACCATTTATCGCCTCTCAGATGATCCAGCCAGTCGCCTTTCAGCCGGATTTTAGCCTGCATCATATCACCATCTCCAAAAATGATGGCTTTCGCCCAGTCGTCATCCGAAGTTTGCAGGATGCCCGCTTCGAAGGCCTGTTTTCTTTTTTTTAGAATTTTCAGGTATTTCGATGAATCCAGCAC
>DGOT01000090.1:2314-3758 GCA_002389465.1 Bacteroidales bacterium UBA4459
CTCATCAAAATAGACGGTGTCGGTGCCGTTATTCCACACATACAGTGTCAGCTCATCGCGGTAAAATGTGGGGGGTGTGTACACTTCCAATTCCAGTTTTTCCCACCCGTTGTCCGAAGTTTCAACCGGAACCGCTGTTGCCAAGTAAAGATTCTTCGGATCTTTCGCCGATGCCACAAGCACTCCTTTACCATCTTTCGATTTCCGCCATACACTCAGCCTGAAATACCAGTCGGGGCCTGCATGCTTTACACTGTACGAGAAAGCAAATGCCTTTTTAGGTGTCGTAAACACCGAATGAACACCCTTGTGGGCAGCGGCATCCGTTTGTAATTTTCCACCGGAGAACAGAATGTCAGAACCGTTTTCATCGGTAAACTTATCTCCTTTTTTATTTTTTTGCTCTGCTCCGGTCATCACCTTGTGTCCGGCAGGAAAATCATCAGGATACTGGCAGGAATTAAAGGCAAGCAACAGACTTGCTGTAAAGATCTGAAGTAAAAAAAAACTTTTATTTTTAATCAACACGGGTAAATTTTTCATTGTTTGTGCAGGTGCAAAGGTAGGAGAAAATGGCTATTTCAAAGCATCTTCTTCCTCCACCATCAACCTTGCCTGGTAAAAGATCATATGGGCAGGTTTGCAGTAGTATTTCTCTGCCAGCATAATGACGCTGTCATGCAAAGCCGCATCGTTGCTGATGAATAGTTCTTTTTCTTTAATCCGCTGGTACTGCCGGTACATATCAGGATGCTGTTTGAAAAACATGTACCTTGCTTCTTCTGTCAAAACTTCATCAAACGGGCGGTTTTCTTTTTGTGCTTTTTCTGTCAGCCGCCGTCTCGTTATTCGTGAACCGGACAATTGCTTCTCAAACAACCCGAGGCCATACCTGATCATGTAGTCATATGTGTTCTCGCTACGATACATATAAGTAGCATCTACAAACAGTGCCTGACCGGGAGTCAATCCTCTTGCCAACGCTTTTTTCAAGACATTGCCAAACCACTCGGGGGCCGACACAATATCATTTATTTTATCGTATAGGGGCTCTTTGATGTATTCCGGTGTATATAACGAATACAACTGATCGATCAGTTTCCAGTCGAAAATGTTCAAGAACCGTTCAGTCACCATGATAAAGATCAGGTCCTTCTGTTCCACTTCCTCTTTTAGGTTGAGTTCGTTTGTGTATTTCGGATGTGTGTAAAATTCCGGATAGACTTTTCGGTTGTAATACCAGAAAGCTTCATTGGCAAATAAATTGTTCGGAATACCGGCATTGAATATGTTCCAGTAAAAACTGTCGCCTATCACCAGCACTTTGGGTTTATACCTGCTGCTGTCGTGACCAAAAACATAATACGGATAGGCAAATTTTTCTTTTGATATGTTTATCAGCAGGTTCAGTGCTTTGCCACCGTCATAGTCCGTTCTTAAAGGC
>DGOT01000197.1 GCA_002389465.1 Bacteroidales bacterium UBA4459
CCCAGAAGGCATTGCTGGCCTGTTTGCCCTTTGGCATAAAAGGTACGCGAAACCTGAACCCCTCCAAATGACCTATTATCAAGGCCGCCGCCATAATCACGTGCAAAAGGCACGCCCATTGCCGTAAAATGATCAATCACATCATTACTCACTTCGGCAATCCGGTAAACATTTGCTTCACGTGCCCTGTAGTCACCCCCTTTGATCATATCATAGAAAAGGCGATAAACACTATCTCCGTCGTTTTTATAGTTTTTGGCTGCATTAATACCTCCCTGAGCTGCAACGGAGTGCGCCCGACGAGGTGAATCCTGATAACAAAAGTTTTTTACATTGTAGCCCAACTCACCTAAAGAAGAAGCCGCCGATGCTCCGGCAAGGCCAGTACCGACAATGATGACATCAAGTTTTTTCTTGTTAGCCGGGTTCACCAGCTTGGCCTTCTGTTTATATAAATTCCATTTCTGTTCGAGAGGTCCTTCGGGTATTTTTGAATCTAACTTGGTCATATTCTTAAATTATTTGAAAAAGTAAATAATAATAGGAATTGATATAAAACCTACTGTTAACACAATGGCCACCAAATGTGCCAACCCTTTGATAAAAGGTGTATATTTAGGATGGTTTAATCCCAGCGACTGAAAAGCCGATTGAAAAGCATGATCCAGGTGAAATCCTAAAAACAAAAAGGCGATAACATAAAATAATACATAACCACCCATTTTAAATTTTTCCACGATCAGCAGCCCCATATCTTCCATGCCTGCTAAATCACTACTTGTAATCTCAGGGACAGTTCCGCTTATTTTTCTGATAAAAAAATTTGTCAGGTGGATGACCAGGAAAATAAAGATGATGGCACCCGTATAGATCATATACCTTGAAAAAATTGATTCTTCGGCCCCATTTCTTCTGGCATACTGTTTCGGTCGCGCCATCCAATTTTGAATTTGCAAGACAATACCAATTAGTATATGAATGGCAAACCCACCAAACAATACCCATTGAAAGATTTGAATAAATGGATTCGTTCCCATAAAATGGGCTGCTATGTTAAACAATCCCCTGCTGTCATCAAACAGTAAAAGAAGATTGATAGCCAGGTGTACAAGAAGAAACGTCATTAGGAATAATCCTGCTAATGCTATAACATACTTCTTGGTTAATGAAGAGTAAAATTTCATACTCATAATGTTACCAAATTATTATTAAATCTAAATTGTTACATTTGTTGAAACAACGCGCAAATATACCAAAGTATCATATTAATTTTTTTCGATAGTATTATTTATAACTAATTTAATTAATTTACTCAATGCGTTATCAGACCATCGACAACCTGCTCTTTAAGAGAAACAGAAAGCGCTTTATCAGTCAGCTTACGGAAAATGCAACGGCTGTTTTGTTATCCAACGACGAATATTCGCGTAATGGAGATCAGTTTTTCAAATTCCGTCAAAATTCCGACCTGTTTTATCTGACCGGCGTCGACCAGGAAAAAACGATATTGCTTCTGTCTCCCGGATGTCCGAACAAAAAACTTAGGGAAGCTTTGTTTATCATTAAAACCAATGAGCAACTGGCCACGTGGGAAGGCCACAAATACACCAAAGAAGAGGCACGTTCCATTTCGGGGATAGAACATATTTACTGGCTGGATGACTTTGAGATATCTCTCAGGGAAGCGCTCTCCTTCACAGGAACAGTATTTCTGAACAGTAATGAATATGTTAAATATTTTGGTAACGTTCCGGATAAAAACCACCGGTTTTCGCTTGAATTTAAAAACAAATATCCATTACATAAAATTGACCGCGCAGCACCGATCGTCACACAGCTAAGAAGCATTAAGTCGGATGAGGAGATTAAACTGATCCGAAAGGCATGTGCCATCACCAAAAAAGGTTTTGAGCGCGTACTCCGATTTGTGAAACCGGGCGTCACCGAATTTGAGATTGAAGCAGAAATCAGTCATGAGTTTACCACCAGCAGGGCTAACGGGCATGGGTATGCTCCGATTATCGCTTCCGGAAAAAACGCCTGTGTGCTTCATTATGTTGACAATGACGAATCGTGCCGGGACGGCGATCTGCTGTTAATGGATTTTGGCGCTGAATACGCCTATTATACAGCCGATATGAGCCGGACAATTCCCGTAAACGGGAAGTTCAGCGAGCGTCAAAAACAATGTTACAATGCTGTTTTAGATGTGTTTAAACAATTAAGAAAAATGTATGTTCCGGGAAACACACCTGACATGATCAACGAAGCCGCTGAAAAACTGATGGAAGCCGAAATTGTGAAACTGGGATTATTTACCGAAGATGACATCAAACAGCAGGATCCCGACAAGCCACTGTTTAAAAAATATTTCATGCATGGGGTTGCCCATCCCATCGGGCTGGATGTGCATGATGTAGGATCCAAATACGAAACCTTTAAATCTGGCATGGTGTTTACCTGCGAACCGGGACTCTACATTCGAGAAGAAAACACCGGTATCAGGATCGAGAACGACATTTTAATAACGGAAAACGGGCCTGTTGACCTGATGGAACACATACCTGTAGAAGTTGGTGAGATTGAAGAAATGATGCTTAAATCATAAACAACAAACCTTTTTATTCACTAAAAATTACAAACTATGGAGTTATCAAAAAAATTAGGTGCAGAGTTTATCGGAACCTTCTGGCTGGTACTTGGCGGTTGTGGAAGCGCCGTACTGGCAGCAGCTTACCCTGAACTGGGCATTGGCTTTGCCGGTGTAGCCCTGGCTTTCGGGTTGACAGTTTTAACCATGATCTATGCTGTCGGCGGAATTTCAGGTGGACATTTCAATCCGGCAGTTTCTTTCGGACTTTGGGCCGGTGGCCGGCTGCCCGGAAAAGACCTTATCCCTTATGTCGTGGTACAGGTACTGGGAGCCATTGCCGCAACGGCCATATTGTATTTTATCGCAACGGGGAAAGTGGGATATGAACTAAGAAGCGGTAGTTTGGCAAGCAATGGCTACGGAGAACATTCACCGGATAATTACAACTACATGTCGGCGCTGGTGGTCGAGATTGTAATGTCTTTTATCTTCATTTTTGTCATTATGGGGGCTACCTCCAAAACTGCGCCCAAAGGTTTTGCAGGAATTGCCATCGGACTGACGTTAACTCTTATTCATCTGATCAGTATCCCGGTGACCAACACTTCGGTAAATCCTGCACGGAGTACCGGGCCGGCACTGTTCGAAGGTGGTATTGCCCTGAGCCAATTATGGTTCTTCTGGGTTATGCCCATTATAGGTGGTATGCTGGGAGGCTTTGTTTTTAAATGGTTTGAAAGAGGCGAGAAAGAAGCATAAACATTTAACGATAATTAACAGGACAGCCTGTTTATAAATATGTTAATTTTACCGTCCAATCATAAAAAAAACAAATTTATTATGTTCAAAAAAGAAGTATATATCGACAGGAGAAACCTGCTAAAGAAAGAAATCGGTTCGGGAGTAGCCTTGTTTTTAGGAAATGTGGAGGCTGTCTTTAATTATCCGGCCAACCAGTATCATTTCAGGCAGGACAGCCATTTTCTTTATTTTTTCGGCATCGACCTGCCGGGATTCGCCGCTGTTATTGATTTCGACAGTGGAAAANNAATATATTTTCGGTAACGATTTCGATATTGACGACATCATCTGGATGGGACCTCAGCCCAAAGTGGCCGAACTCGCTGCCGAAGCAGGCATCACCGAAACAGGCACGCTTGACGATTTGGGAGCATTTATAGGGAATGTTCTGAAAGATGACCGTAAAGTTCATTATCTGCCTCCATACCGCGGCGAGACTGACATCCAGATTGCCGACTTGTTGCACGGCAACATTGCCGATGTTAGGAAACAGGCATCACCTGAATTAATCAAAGCTGTGGTCAAACTAAAAGAAGTTAAAGACACATACGAAATAGCTGAGATTGAGAAAGCTGTTGATATTGCTTATAAGATGCATACCACTTCCATGAAAATGGCTAAACCGGGCGTTATGGAGCAGGAAATTGCCGGAACTATCGAAGGTATTTCTCTGGCGTTGGGTGGACCGATTTCTTTTCCGATCATACTGAGCATGAACGTACAAACGTTGCACAACCACTATCATGGTAATGCCCTGGAAAAAGGCAGAATGATGGTAACCGATGCCGGAGCTGAAACCCAGATGCATTATGCCAGCGATATAACACGTACTGTTCCTGTGGGTGGCAAATTCAACCAGCGGCAGGCAGATATTTATCAAATAGTATTGGATGCCAACATGAATGCTATTGAAGCGATCAGGCCCGGCATTAAGTATAGGGACATCCATTTTCTGGCAGCAAAAACCATTGTGGACGGTTTAAAAGAAATCGGACTGATGAAAGGAGATACAGGTGCCGCCGTTGAAGCCGGAGCACACACCCTGTTCATGCCACACGGCTTAGGGCATATGATGGGCATGGACGTGCACGACATGGAGGGACTGGGTGAAGATTATGTCGGTTACGATGAGCATACGAAACGTTCAAAAGAATTCGGAACAGCCTACCTGCGGCTTGCCAAAGAACTCAAACCGGGTTTTGTGCTGACTGTGGAACCGGGCATTTATTTTATTCCCGAACTGATTGACCAGTTCAGGGCAGAGGGACGGTTTGCCGAGTTCATCAACTATGAAATTGTGGAGACATACAAAGATTTCGGCGGTGTGCGCATTGAAGATGACGTTCTGGTTACCGAAACCGGTTACCGGGTACTTGGAAAGCCCATTCCGAAAACTATTGAAGAAGTGGAAAAAACAATGGCTGAACCATTGTAAAGCAGAAAGGCGGCCCTGTGCCGCCTTTTCTATTTAATGTATAATTTCTTTGTTAGTACTGTTCTGTCGGTAAGAATGCGTACGACCACATAAGAATTGTGCACCCGAACAGGTAATATGATCTTATTTTTATTCGGCACTTCCATCTGTTCCAGATTCCTTCCGAACAGATCAATTATCTGCACCGTCAATGTTAACCCTGTTGAAGGATGTAAGGGTTTGATAACAACATTCCTGTCAAACGAATAGATAAGATAATCCTCTGCTGTTTCGACATCAAGAATGCCAATTGATTCCTTGCTGATCTCCAGTTGGAACCTTCTGGGATCATCAGTTTGGTCCGCATCAAAGACATAAGCTTCATCCAAAACCATCGACTGTTCCGTACCTTCCTGCAAATCTTTTAATACAATACGGAAACTCTCCCCGCTACCTATTTCCATTTCTGATAAGGTAAGTGTGTACTGGCCCGGTATGCCTGCTTCAAAGTTCATCTGAAGAGTCTTTGTTTCTGTGTCCGGCAGAGGAGGATAAGCGTCAATACTATATTTACTGTCAGATTCCATCAGATATAACTGAGGAGCTTCCTCGTTTCCAAACAACTTTTCCGTATCCCAGCCTACATCGTATCCTTCAGTGCAATCAGTACAAAAGGCTACCCAGACTTCATCTGTTTCTTCCTCACCCTGCACCCTCATGACAAAGTGTTGTTCATTATCGCGTCCTGTCGCTTTATAAAAATTTTGAGGCGAATGTACCCGGTCTTCTGTCGAAAGCATCAGACTTGGATTGCTACCTGTTGCTTTGACCATAAAAGCTTGGGCTGACGGTACAATCCCCCCTGAGAGGCTGCCCATTCCCTGGCTATTCCGGAACAAGTAATTGTAGGAGCCGTTCCATAACCAGATGCAACCGGTAACTTTTTCCGCCTGCCAATTTCCCAGGTCCCAGCTCAAGGCGCTTGTAAACGGATTGCTTATCAGATTGTATCCCGGATAAGGGCTTTCTTCGGTGTAGGTTAATAAACTTCCGGACAGCTGTAAATTTGCCGATACTAAAGTTCCGGAAAAATTTGCAGTAACATTTTCTTTACTACCGGAAGCAATTACGAAAACAGAATAACCAAGCCCCGGAATAAGGGGAGCATTTAAATCGGCTATTGTTGACCAATCACCTGACGACTCATTATAGCGATATAAATATACCGCGGGATCGTTATTGAAAAATAAATCACCTACTGTTGCTCCGTCCACCGGAGCTCCGATAAAATGATTTACACCATCCGACAAATACCTTTGCACCGTGGCCGCCACATCTTCCGAATTAAAAATCAGCGAGCCGGTACCGGTTTCATCGGAAAGAATAGTTAGCGCTGTCTCATCCGTATTCACCAGCTGACCGTAAACGGTTAAAAAACCCCTTATCCTGAGAGACGCACCCTGTACGATAATCATCTCCCCGCATTCGGCTGATGCAGAAGCAGGAATTACCGGGAAATTTCCTCCCGAAGGACTTTCCGGAATGGTTACGTTACTGTTTTGCCCGGGTACGGCTGATGTGTTCCAGTTAAGCGGATTGTTCCAGTCGTCTGAAACAGCACCCGTCCAGATGACATCTTCCCTTTCGCCAGAAGTTGTTTGCGTTAATACGGTTTGAGCTAAGGTTGCCTTGGCAACAGTAAAAAAGAGGAATAAACTTAAAACAAAAAAAAGTGGATGTCGAATCATTTTACAATGGTTTAATTCGACATCCAATATACAATTTTTTCTATCTGATAATGACCTCTCCGGATAAACCTTTCGGATTGTCTGTTGTAATTACCCGCACAAAGTAGGTACCTTTAGATAAACTCGTCGTAACATCTACAGTAGTTTCCTGTGCGTTTATAGTAGCAACAACGGTTCCTCTCATATCGATAATGATGATCTTATCGATGACAGAGGATCCTGCTGACACTCTGAACGTCCCCTTGTTGGGGTTGGGGAATATAGTGACGGTCTGGCCTGCTTGTTTTCCTGTGAATATGCCCACACACTGGTCGACAAATACAGAATCGGAAGCAACATCTTCACAACCGTTTTCATCTGTATAGGTGTAAGTAATTACATTCCATCCCAGGGGTGCTTCTTCCGGGGTGAACATACCGTCTGTAGTCACGTTACTTCCGCTGTAAGTACCTCCTTCGGGGGTAGCCGTCAGCTGAACCGGAGGCTCCTGCTCGTTACACAAAACTTCAGGCCATGCGCCAAGTACAACTTCTGGCAACGGATTTACTGTTACCAGCATTTCCCCGTTAGTTACCTGGTCTCCATCACTTATTTCAGCCATGTATGTTGTTGTTTCCGTAGGAGTAATTTCCGGATTCTGCCCGTCAGAAATAAATCCTTCCGGGTCAGATGTCCAGCTAAACGTGTAGGTACCTGACCCTCCTGAAACATCAGCGAACAACTGTGCTGTTTCTCCAAGACAGAGTTCATCGTCTGAAGCGTATACATCAACAGCCAGCACATCTCTGGCATCAATATAACTTTCTTTGACCATTGTTCCACTTCCACCCGGGCCTGATACGGTTAAGGTTACCGTGTAAAACCCTGACTCCGTGTATTCGTGTTCTGGATTTTCTTCATCAGAAGTGCTTCCGTCTCCAAAGTCCCACGACCAGGTATCGACAATTCCCTCAGATGCGTCACTAAAGCTAACAGCTAAGGGCACCACGCCTGTTGTTGGATCAGCAGTGAAGTCAGGTACCGGAACCCCTGCAATTACAACAATAAAATCAATTTTGGTTTCTGTATTCTGGCAACCGTTTCCTTCTACGGTAAGGCTTACGGTGTACGTGCCGGGTTGGTAATAATAATACGTAGGATTCTGTAGCCCTGACCAGCCACCATTTCCAAAATCCCACTCCCACGTATCCACGTCACTACCTGACATGTCAGTAAAATGAACTATAAGCGGAGCAGTTCCGGCAACAACATCTGCCTCAAAATCAGCGGTAACATTTTGTTGCACGGTGATATAATCTGTTTTTGTCCTGGTATCGGCATCTGTTCCATCAGAAACTGTTAACGTAACATCAAAAACACCTGTATTTTCATATTCAATAGGAGGAGGGATTTGTCCACTATAAGTTGCCGGTGTACCTCCTTCAAATTCCCAGTCCCAACTAATATTGCTCCCATTTGACTGGTCGGTGAAAATGACAGAGTTACCCGAACAAATATCCGTGTCATCGGCGGAAAACTGGCAGTAAACGCCGCCGGCAACGACAGCTACAGCTTCCGAATAGCGGTAATAATTCTGCTTCGTCACCGTCACAATCATTTCGTCGTCAGGTACTTGCGGAGGAATGTTTATATCGAGCGGTGATCCGGTTCCGTCAGCCGTGGCTATAATTTCACCGTTCACCGTTAACGCAATAAATGCTCCGTTGTCAGCATCGACGGTGAAACTCGTGTTTCCGGCTATCAGAACATCATCATGATTAACATCCAGATTCTGCGGCACCTCGGTATACATAGTAAGAAAAGCGTCTCCGTGGTGGTGAAATAATCTGTATGTAATCAATTTATCACCTGAATTATACGGCCAACCGGAGCTATAAAGAAAATACTTTCCGGCTGTATTTGCAAAAGCCGGCATCACAAAATCTACCGGAAAAGCCGTGCTTTGATCGGGCATGAAGTCGGGAAACAGATTATCCATGACTCCCCACATATAGGTGTCGTTTACAAAAGAATAAGATACCTCTGTTGCAGCAATTATTCCTAATGCTCCACTGTTTTGCCCGTTATAACTATGTCTGTGAAATTTCTCGGCAAAACATTCGGATGAACGGTGAAAAGCACCGGTCTCGCAATTTATCGAGAATATAAAAGGGAGCTTATTATCCACATTCGTAAGCGAATTGATGCTGGATGATGAGAACGAAGGTTCTCCCCAACCGGTATAGCCACCATGATCTCTGTGCTGCAGCATAAAGGAGCCGCTGTTGATAGCGTTGATAACATCTGAAGCGGTTCCGCCTGAGAACCCGCCTAATTCCTGCGGTGTAGCCGGAATATATCCCAAACCTGAAGGGCCGAAATAATTTACCACAGTACTTGTATTGCTTGCCGTTGACCAGGGATCGGAATTAGGATTTCCTGAATAGACGGCATTAATCCTGACCGGATCTTTACCGAGTGCATTATCTAAATAACCACCAACCACTTCGGAACAAATCTGGAACCACCGGGATGTCTGCCACCCCAAAGCAGTTATCGGATGATTGTAAAAATCAGCATCCGAAGGAGGATTTCTTTCGTAGTCCAAAAATTTGGTAACCATCACTTCCAGTTGGGATTCATTGTTTGCCGTTATTCTGGCAAACGCCATATCGGGCAGATTGTCTCCATCAACATCGGCATATTTATTATCAGAAGCAAAATTGGGATAACCTGCCGGATGATTGTACATATGTGACGTTATTCCGCTGCTACCCGTTCCGTAATCAGCCAAAAGTAATACCGCCACAGGAGGTACATCCCATGTGTTGTAAGCATTATCTACATAGGTCTCGATGGCAGATTCGGTATTACCTCCTATATCGTCCACCGTAACAACGCCGGTTTTTATGCCCTGTAATGTTCTGAAATTCTTTATCGAATCAGCCCACGCTAAAAAATCAGGGTCATTTAAAGTAATGATCACGTACTCATAATCAGGCGTTCGCGAGCCACTATTACTCTGTGTGTTATAATCTATTTCCGGTAACGATGAAGCATTCAGCACTGTTTGGGCGATTGTTGCATCAAACCAGCGGCTTCGCAACCTGTCATCGCCAAAATGTCCGTTTCCGCCTTCGAAGGTAATTTCAACCTCAACATCCCTGCATACGATCAGTTCTTTCGTTACCGGATTGTACTGAAACGGAGTAATGCCAAGCATCACCACATCCAATCCGCGGATTTTTGATTTTTCGGAAAGAAGTATCGGTTGCTCCGGATAAAAAGCATTAGCCGAATAAATAGCCTTATTTTTCTTATATGTAAGCGGTCCGTCTTCAGTATCCAAAGGAATTCGCGGCGCCGGAGCAATTTCAATATTTTGAAATACTTCCGTCCGCGATCTGACGATGCGCATATGCACATCCGCTCCCTGAGGAATGGCAACATACTTGCTTAATCCCGGCAAATTCGGAGCCCCTTCATCGTTCGGAAGGAAAACACCCGGAAGAGCAATCGTTTTTAAACTTTCTTCATCTACAGTAAGATCACCGAACGTAAAACTTTCAATAGAAAAACCGATGGTGACACCTGATGGAGTTTGCGATTTTAAAGTAATCCCCTGGTTTTCCCAATTATCCTGATAAGAAACAACCTGACTTATTCCGGATTGGCCTATCAGTAACAAAATAACCAATAACGTAAAAAACCTGCTTAATCTTTTCATAATTTTTAATTTATACCTGTTTGTTTGAACTCTATTTTTTAATTTACCT
>DGOT01000091.1 GCA_002389465.1 Bacteroidales bacterium UBA4459
GCATTTTTTGCATCCTTTTTTTGCTGTAGAAAAAAAGGATGAGCCAGCCTGGCTTGAGGGCATTCCTTAATTATATTTATTTAGGACATTATTATTCCTTTTCTTAAATAAAAGCCACGAACTTATGTTTAATTTACTGTACGGACTTGCATTAACAAGAAATATCCCGGCAAGGATGAACAGAAAGCTCAGAAAATAAGAGAAGCGAAAAACTTCTCCGTCAATGATACCCCACGCAAGGGCGACTACAGGTATTAAATAGGTTACCGAAGAAGCAAAAACCGGGCTGCTGACTTTGATCAGCTTATTGAATACAATCAACGCAAGGGCCGTTCCTACTACCGAGAGAATCAGCAAATATACAAGGCCTGTAAGCGTTTGCGTGTGATACATAAGTTTGTGGGGAACATCGCTGAAAGCCAGAATGTAAACAGTGGCAGGCAGGCCGATATAAAAAAAGCTGAATGTGGTTATCGTTAGGGAACTGAGATCTTTCAGAAATATTTTGATAAAATTGACATTAAATGCATAACAGATGGTGGCGAGGACAACCAGGAAAGCATAACCCGAATGAAAAGAAAAATGCTGCCCGCTGCTTATATAGACCAAAGCGACGGCCCCTGCCAGAGCCATAAACACACCCAGTGTATTGTACCACTTGACCTTGAGATGAAAAAACAGCACGCCCAGGATCAGTGTGAACATGGGGGTCAGCGAATTGAGGGTTCCGGCCAGCCCGCTGCTGATAACCGTTTGTGCCCTGGCAAACAGGAGGGCCGGCAACAGGCTCCCCACAAATCCCGAAATGCTTAAATACAGAAAATGTTTCCGGCTGATAGTCCGTACCTGCATGATAGCGAAAGGCAATAAAAACAAAAAACTTAAAACTACACGCAGCAGGCCAACTTCAGTGGCAGTAAAATAGAGCAGCGACTTCTTAATAAGGATAAACGAGCTGCCCCATACCAATGAAAGGAGTAGTAGAATAATCCAGGAAGTAACAAAATGTCTGTTTTTTTCCACGTAGTTGATTTTGCGCAAATGTAGCAATTACAAAATGGATGGTTAAGGATTTCGTCTTATCAGGTTTTGTGTGATTTCAAATCTCAAATCGGATTAATTGCATATTTTTGCTACAGCGGGGCAGGGTAAAATTTAAAGAGTGTTAATTTTTAGTGTCACCCTGCAAAAGGCTATATATTTGAACTATCAGTAGGATTTGTTATGGACGACCAGCAAAGGCTGCTTCATGGGTTAAAAAAAGGAGATAAAAAAGTCTTTGAAGAGATGTACAGGCTTTACTATGCTCCTTTGTGCTTCTATTGCCTGAGGTATGTGGGTGATATGGAAGAGTCCAGGGAATTGGTGCAGGGATTGTTCCTTAAACTATGGGTGAGAAAAGAGGAGTTGAAAATCAATACGTCCGTAAAATCGTACTTGTATAAGTCGGTGCATAATTATGCACTGAACTACCTGAAACAGGAACAAGTAAGAAAAAAGTATAAAATTGACAAGGAACATTTGCCGAAAATTATGAGCGAGAACGGTTTGATCAACCTGGAAGAAAAAGAATTGAAATTAATGATTAAAAATGCCATTCTGATGCTTCCGGAAAAAAGAAGAGAAATATTTGAACTCAACCGGTTCGAACATATGAAATATAACCAGATAGCAGAACATCTGTCTATTTCCGTAAAAACAGTGGAGACACAGATGTCGAAGTCGCTGGAGTTTTTAAGAAAAGTACTGAAAGAATATTTACCTGTGCTTCTTATGGTCTCCTTGTCTGTATGGAATTTGCTGTACTAAAAGGGAGGTGAGGAAAAAAGTTAAAAAAATGTTAAAATAAAAATGATTTTTTTGTGAATCGAAGTAAGGGTATATCGAATTTGGGTTGTCTCAGTAATACCCCCGCATACAAACGGAGGATGAATAAGGTATATGAATGATCGTGTAAACATAGCGCTTTTAGGAAAGTTTTTATCAGGTAGCTGTACGGATACTGAAAGAAAATCTGTGCAGAACTGGATAAGCCAATCTCCTGAAAACCAAATTGTTTTTGAGGAATACAAAAAGGTTTGGACCTTAAGCGGTATGGACAACACACAGCTGGCTGTTGATGTGGATGAAGGCTGGAAGGAACTGAATCAAAGAATCCGGGCCGCTGAAGCACTGGATGTGAAGGTCCATGTAAAACAGCAGAGAAGCCGCCAGTTGGCGTATGTCCTCATGCGCGTAGCTGCAGTAATCGTTATTGCATTTGGCCTCTTTTACCTGTTTCATAGTATAAAGACTAATCGACAAAATACTCCGGGCTTAACATATGTAGCATTGGAAACTTCCGAACAAGCTTTTACTTTATCGGATGGCTCTGAAGTCTATTTGAATAAAGAGGCAAAAATCACCTATCCCGAAAAGTTTGGTGTACAGACAAGGGAGGTTAGTTTTGAAGGTGAAGCTTTCTTTAATATAGCACACAATGCCGACAAGCCATTTATTATTCATTGTGGCGAGGTAGAAGTAGAGGTGTTGGGCACCTCATTCAATTTATGTGCCTGCCCCGGCGACAATGAGATTGTTATCTACCTTGAAAGCGGAAAGGTGCGGTTCTCTTCGCTGGATGCCGCCAATGGAAATATCAGGGAACAGATTATTCTGCTTCCGGGTTATAAAGCTGTTTACGATAAAACAACTGGAATTATCTGTCGCTCCGAATTTAAAAACCAGAATTACCTGGCCTGGAAAACAGG
>DGOT01000095.1:0-1462 GCA_002389465.1 Bacteroidales bacterium UBA4459
TTCAGTGTATCCGAATACTTAATGCAGTCTACACCTGGTTCGATAACCGAAACAACCAGGCCTTCAGAAACATCTTCATTGGTCAGGTTGCTGGTTGTAAAATCCAATGTGCTGCCATTACCCGTGTAGGTGCCCAGGGTAACTTCACCGTTAATTTGGAGCAGACTGTAGCTCCAGGCCTCATTTGTGTTTTGCACATGCGTTATCACATCCTCGCCCGGCTGTAAGATGGTGTCGTTGAGAGCGGCTTCAGGCGCACTGACCGGACATATGTCTTTGACTTTATACATGGCAGTACTCACGGAACTGTATGAAGTATGCCATTCGCCCAAATAGATTTTTTCATCCTGATCCAGTGCTAATGAATACCCTGTTTCGTTCCAGGTATTATCAAGGTGTATTTTCTGGAGGAGATCTCCATCGGTTGAGTATTTAAGCAGGGAAACATCGCTGGAGCCGGCTTGGGTACGTGCCATAACCAGAATGTCTCCATCGTCATCCAATAAAATTCTTATAAAACTTGTATTTGACATGAGAGCACGGGTATAGGTTTTTTTCCATATCTGGTTGCCGGCGGTATCGGTGCGCATAATAAGACCGACCGTAGCGCCTGGATTATTTTCGTTGTCAGCCACACCACACATAATAAATCCCTCGTCATTTGGCAACGCAAGGATGTCGTATCCTCGTTCGTTGGCATCATCCAATTCGTAAATACTTAGCCGTAATAGTTTTACCGAATCGTCATATACTCTTATTTTCGCCTGGATGATATCAAAATCTTCAAGGCTTCCTGGCACATAATCCCGGTCGCCTGTCAGTACAAAGGTGGTGTCGTTTATTTTTGCCATGCGGCCAAAGTTTCCGAGAATGGCCGTTGAATCTTCAGGATGAACAAAGGTGGTATCCCATAAAAAGTTGCCATCTGAATCCAGTTTTCTCAAAGCATAACACATTCCCCCTGCGTTATAAACATATTCTTGTGCTGAAACCAGGTAGCCGCTGTCAGGGGTTTGAACGATGTCGTGCCCACCCTGATAATCATGTTCGCCACCGTTTACATGCGTACTTAAGATCGTTCCGTCAGGAGAAAGTTTGGTGAAATAGGTGTTGTAAGAAAATCCAGGATTGTAATAACCGATCACTACATAGTTACCTTCATTGTCCTGTATAATCCTGTTGGCAAACTGAGAATGGCTGTTGAACTGCTCCTCGGCGTAAGTTGTCCAGATAGGGTTACCAGCTGTATCGGTTTTCATAAAAAACATGGTTCCAACATTATTAATGACACATCCACCTGCAGTTAACAGATTGCCATCGGTTGTCGGAAAAATAGCATTGATTCCACCGTAGCTTTCAAAAACAGGATAATCTCTTACCCATTCTTCGATAAACTTTTGGGCGAAAAGGCTGCTTGAGAAAAAAAGGATTGCTAAAAAAGTAATAAGTGTTTTCATAGTCA
>DGOT01000095.1:1476-2704 GCA_002389465.1 Bacteroidales bacterium UBA4459
CACTATTCAGTCAAATATTTGCACTATTTGAGCATTTGTTGGATTAGCAGGAAAGTCGTTATTTTCTGAACGCACTCGGCGAAACTCCAAATTCTTCTTTAAACGCGCGGCTGAACCATGCCGGGTTGCTAAAACCACATTGATAAGCAGTTTCCGAAATATTCAGCTCACTTGTTTCAAGCAATATTTTGGCTGCCGACAAGCGGATTCCTCTGATGAACAACGAAGTTGATTTTCCACTCAAAGCTTTCAGTTTCCGGTACAGTTGCGACTCGCTCAAATAGAGATCGGAAGCAAGTAAGCCGGCATCAAGTTCCGGGTTGTCCAGGTTCTTCTCGATGATCTCGATAGCTTTTTTCAGGAACCGCTCTTCGCCGGTGGGTTCTGCTTTTTCCACAAGACTGATCTCCACTTTGCTGTATTTTTCCTGTAATTGCCGCCTGATCTTGATCAGTTGTTCCAGACGGACGAATAGCTCTTTCTTATTGAAAGGTTTTGTGAGGTAAGCATCGGCACCGTGCGACAGTCCTTCGATGCGGTCGGTGTCGGTGGCTTTGGCGGTAAGCAAAACAATGGGAATGTGACTGGTACGTTCGTCCTGTTTTAGGGTCTCACATACTTCGAAGCCGTCTTTCTCCGGCATCATCACATCCGAAATTATAATGTCGGGGATGGCGATGACCGCCGCTTCAATTCCCTGTTTCCCGTCAGGAGACCATTTTACCCGGTATTTTCCGGCCAGGCACGAGATGATGTATTTNNGCTACGTCCGCATTGTCTTCCACAACTAATGCCAGTGGCAGATCTTTGCTTCCTTCTTCAGTGATTAAATCTACTGTCCTTTCTTGTTCGTCTCCCGGTTGCATTTTTATAGCCCTTGATTTTTCAAGAGGAGCCTTGCGTGTGATAGGAAGAGAAACACGGAATTCAGTTATTGCGTTTGGTGTGCTCTTTACGGTGATCTCCCCGTTCATCAATACAACCAGCTCTTTGGTGAGCGCCAGCCCGATGCCCGTTCCTTCACCTTTGCGGGTTAACGAATTGTCTACCTGGTAAAAGCGGTCAAAAATATGAGAAAGGTGTTCTTTTTCGATTCCGATGCCCGAGTCCTGCACTTTAATCACCAGGTGGTTTTTATCGCCCTCTGTTTCTTTTTTTACGTGAAAAATCACTTTTCCGCTTTTCGGTGTGAATTTGATGGCATTGGAAAGCAGGTTGGAAGCGATGA
>DGOT01000095.1:2830-13075 GCA_002389465.1 Bacteroidales bacterium UBA4459
ATTCATTTTCATCTTACCGTCCTCGATCTTCGACATGTCCAGCATCTGTTTCACCAGGTGTAAAAGTTTGTCGCTGTTACGATCAATCATTTTCAGTTTGTCGGCAAAACGCTTCTGTTCCTCTTTATTCATATCTTCAATCATATCGTCAGTCATACCTTTTATCACGGTGAGTGGTGTTCTAAATTCGTGGGTAATATTAGCATACAGGCGCGATTTCAATGAATTCAGTTCCTTCAACCGTGCTGCCTCTTTATGGGCAAGTACCCTGCTTAACTGATAGCAGTAAATGCTGTAAACAAAACTTAGGAATATCAGGATGAAAAGCAGGATGGCCCACCATGTTTTCCACCAGGGTGGATGAATGATAATATTGAGTGTGGCTTTCCTGACAAGATCAGGTATGGACTTGCTCTCTGCCTTAACTATAAACTGGTAGGTGCCGGACTGGAGGTTTGAATAGTTGACGTTTCTTTGACCGGAGCTAACCCAATCCTTGTCGATACCTGTTAGCTTGTGTGATAAAAGAATATCGTTACCGTTGCCGACAGCTAAAGCAGAGTATTCAAATGATAAAAAGTTCTGATTATAAGCTAATTCCAGGTCTTTCGATTGAAAAAGTTCTTTTTCCGGAAGTATTTCCTTGTCAAATATATATAAGGAACTGATGTAAGGTGCAAAATCTTCATCTGTCTTATGTAAACTGTCGGGATAGAAGAAGCCAAGTCCGCGCCGGTAGCCGATTACCATCCGACCGTCAGATAATTTGAACAATTTTCCGGGTAGGGTAGGGTCCCTGTTCTCCCACTTTTCAAATTTGATCAGTCCTTCATGCTCATTATAGATCACCGTTTGCTTTTTGCCTGTAGAAAGCTTTTCGATACCGGCAGAAGTCAGCAGGAAAAAATTACCTGAAGGGTCTCGCTGCAGGCTGATAATATTTCTTTTTATCGTCGAATTATAAATTTGCACGCCTTCTTCAGCTTGGCTGGCAAGTATAAATCCAAGTCCCTTTCCCGATGTTCCCACCCATACCGTATCCGAGTCCTTTTCCTGATAGAAAGAGGAAAGATTCATTCTTTGGTCACTAGTAAAATAACGCAGGCTGTCCTCACCAGGAATATAGTAGCCATATGATTCATCATCTCTGAACCATATTCTGTTGCGCTTATCAATAACTATCTCATAAATAGTAGGTACAGCCCTGTTTTGATCGAAATATGTTTTTACCTTATTGATATTGCGCAAATCACCTGTTGCCAGATCCAGTTGCTGCAGGCCTGAATTGGAGCTTGACAACCAGATNNCTGCCTTTATTGTCGTATGCTATATCTGTAAAACTGGGGTAGTCAGCATAAGTAACCCGCAGGGGCGTGACTCGTTGATGGCTTATGGAAAATTTATAGACCTCATCCGGGCAGAGAATCAGGAGGTTATTTTCATCTACCAGTAAGATTTCTCTGACAATTGCTTCATTAAGCAGCCTTTTTGAAATGGGAATGAAATGAAAACTGTGGGTCTTTAGGTCGAAATAATGTAGTCCCTGCCCACGAGCATATCCGATATAAAGTTTTTTATGGATTGTGTCCTCATAAAACGAGGATGTCAGAAACCAATGGTCTTCATCAACAGGAGGGAAGAAATAATTATTGAAATATTGACCGGATAATCTGTACAGAAACGCTCCGTATTCCGAGGCGAGCCACATTGTTTTGTCATCAATGAAAACAATATACGGGGTAAATCCCCGCCCTTCGGGGTTTTTAAAAGATTTAAGAATCCGTATTTTGTTTGTTACCGTATTAAAAATACCAATCCCTTCCCGGGAAGAAATCCATAGTTCATTTACTGATTTCACAGCGCAAGGAAGTATTGGTGAAAAATAACAATCTTTTTCGGATGTAAAAGGGCCGCAACTGAATTCGAATTGCTCATCTATTGTACTGAAAACAACCATGTCGGCATTCCATGTGCCGAGATACAATCTCCGGTTTGGGTGTGCAATAATCTTAGTAAATGCATTCAGGTCAATCTTGTATTTCTTTTGGTCGAAATAAAACCAATTAAATTTTTCTGTGTATTTATTGAATTTCACAAGCCCCTCGAGCGTGGCAAGCCATAGAATAGAATCATTCCTGATATCCTGTTTGACATCCTGAATATGATTTACCCTCTTTTGATCAGGATGTTGTTGCTGCTGCAGATCAGTTAAATAATAATACGTCTGGAATGAGCTACTGTCTCTTTGAAAACGGACCAGCCCCAGTTCAGTTCCCAGCCATAATTCGTTCTGCCTGTCAATAGATACGGCATGAATACCTGACAAGAAAGCCAGAGACTTGTTATTATTACCAATGAAATTTTTAAAAGTCAGCTTGTGGGGGTCAAAAAAGCTCAACCCGTTCTCGGTTCCAATAATTATTTGTTTTGTGGCACTGTCCCAGTAGAAGGCATTTCTTGCGATCATATTACCTGAAATGGTGTTGCTGTCGGCAGGGCTGTGTTCAAAAGTTTTAATGAATACACCATCCCACCGGCAAAGTCCATTACTCGTAGCAAACCATATAAACCCCTGATCGTCTTTAAGGATGGAAGCAACATCATCTGCTGGCAAGCCTGATTTTGAATTAATTAGTAACGGATTATCAAATGATATTTGAGCAAGTCCTCTGGCACTAAGCGTGACGAGCAATAANNAATGGTAACGACTTCATGGGTTAGCGATGGTTAATAGTCAAAAGTAAAAAAAATGTCCGCTCCATACCGGAACAGAAGGTATTTTTGATATTTACATTTATACAACCATCCCGGAGGGATAGCATGATTCCCGAGCCGGGGAATTGATTCCGTGGCAGAATGAAAGTTCGTGCGGATTATAAATCCGCTGCCCTTTTCTTCGGGATCACAGATCCCGAAGAGCAGAGGAACAAATTGCCGGGGCAATTAATTAAGAACCCTTTTAATAAGAATTGCACACCTCGTACAGTTGCTCAATGGAGTCATGGTCTGTGCTGAACTGGCAGGACGTTTCACGGAGGTGCTCGAAATATTTGCCTGTAATACCTTCAACCTCCGGAGATGTTGCCGACCAAACGGGTGTTGCAGCTCCTTCTTCTGGAGTTTCATGCCCGCCAAAACCCAGGTCGTGCGACAGCCGGGAGTGAACATCACCTGGATGGCATGCATTTACGGTAATACCTTCCTTTTTCAGTATCTCGGCAAAAGCCACTGTCAGCATACGATCGGCCTGTTTGCTCTGGCGGTAGGCGGTATGATTATCGTAGGGTTTTGATTTAAATTCAGGATCATTCAGGTCAAGGTTGCCAGCCCAATATGAGGCCACATTGACAATGCGCGAAGGAGCCCCGTTTTTTAAGAAAGGTAGAAAATACCGGATCATCCAGAAATACCCGAGTACATTGGTAGCCCATTGCATCTCAATGCCTTCGGGCGTTTCCAGCCTTTGCCTGGGTGTAACGCCTGCTATATTCATCAAAATGTGTACCGGGCCCCGCCAGTTGCCGGCAATCGATTGGATATCCTGTTTGCGCGACAGGTCGGCAATGAGGTAAGAAATATCCGGATTACCTGACTCTTCTGAGATTTGCCTTGCAACATATTCAGCTTTTTCCTGATCACGGGCAACTAGTACCACACGATAAGCCGGATTTCCGGCCATTATTCGGGCGACAGCCTTTGCGATAGCACCTGTAGCTCCTGTGATAAGCACGTTTTTTTTCATAGTGGTCACTTTGAGGTGAGGACTCTATAAAAATAACATTTTTGTGTGAATCGTATGCTTAATATTTTAAATTTGTAAGGAATTCACTCTGCTATGAAAATTCTGTTCAACAAAAAATTCCTGCTCCACAATGTGGACAGTCCTGCCGAAGGAGCTTACCGGGTTAAGGATTTTACTGACATCAATGATTCATACGTGAATGGTGAGCGCTGGATTAAACTTATACATTCCAAAGAATATATATACAGGATCAAACAGGCGTGTTTTTCCAACGAAGTAGCAGCAGAGGTTCAGCTTACTAAAGATAGTTACGAGGATGCCTGCATAGGAGTGGGGCTTGCGGTAAAAGCCTCTGACCAAGGCGATTTTGCGGTGATCCGCCCACCAGGCCACCATGCAGGAAGGGAAACTGCTGCAGGGTTTTGTCTGTTCAACAATATAGCTATAGCAACACAGAAACATGTGAACGAAGGAAAGAAAGTATTTATATTGGATATTGACGGACATCACGGAAACGGTACGCAGAATATTTTTTACGAAAGTAAAGAGGTGCTGTTTTGTTCCATTCACCAGGAGGGGGCTTATCCGTACACCGGCTTTGTGATTGAAACCGGAAAAGGGGAAGGCTTCGGACATACAATGAATTTTCCGTTGGAAGCAGGAAAAGGAGATAAAGAGTTTTTAGAATGTGTGCATAAAGCGATTAAAAGGGCACAGGAGTTCAAACCCGATGTGATTGCTGTTTCGGCAGGGTTTGATGGTTATGAAAAAGACAGACTTCTGGGACTGAAATATACAAGGCGTGGCTATTACGAGTGTGCCTACAGGCTGAGTAAAACATTTAAAAATAAGACCATTTTTGCCGTGCTCGAAGGTGGCTATCACGATGATAACAGGCCATTAGTTGATAGTTTTATCGAGGGTATCGAAATTGGTGGCAGACCGCCAAAAGTTCGTTTTAATGAAGATATGGCTATTGGTTGATTCATTAAGTGTTGTTTTACCGGTTCCCTTTTTCAATAGGTAGTATTTTATCAGTTTGTTAACTTATTTTCCGTATTAATTCCGGCAGGCATAAAAATCATTGATCACCATTTATAGTTGGTTTCTAAAGAGAAATATTGTACCTTTATGGGCGCAACCATTAATGACATATTGTTATGTTCTACTTAATTATTCATCATTTTAAGAAGAGAGTTTTATATACGGCGATAGCATGCGTATTTCTGCATTCAGTCTCCCTTGCTCAGGAACAGATTTCTACTTATACCAAAGATGATGGCCTAACTTCTTTTGTAATAACGTGTACTTATGTTGATGCAAAGGGTATTGTATGGCTGGGTACAAACAACGGCCTGAACGCGTATGCTTCGGGAAAGTGGTATGCCATAACTTCTATTGAGGACAGCAAGACAGGGAAACCCGAGCCCATGGGAAGAGTAGAAACCATATTCGAAGACAGCCAGGGTAATATATGGGTGAGTGTACTGAATAAGATCTTCCTTTACAGAAATAAATTCTGGACCGTATTTTCCGAGCCAGATATTGATGATTATGTAGTTAAAAACTTTTACGAAGACAGCCGTGGATGGGTTTGGGCTACACTGGAGCATTTTCAGGATTTTAAACATGTCTCGGAAATTACTTTTAATCTGTTGGGAGGAACGCTGCACATGTACAACGGACTCAGATGGTATAAATTTGACGATGATGTGGCAGGTAACATAGCTATTGACCCCAGTGAACCACCTCAGTATTTCACCTCTTTCTTCCAGGATAAGGAAGGAAATATATGGGTTAGCTCACTGAAAGGGGTATATATGTTTAACGGTAAAAAATGGGTTACTTACGACGAAAAAGATCTTGTCTCAGAGAAAGTGCGCAAATTGATTATGGATAAAAACGGAACGGTTTGGGCGGCCACCGACTATGGGATCAGCTACAAGCATGGTGATGAATGGATCGATCTGACGAAAAAGGATGGGCTGTGCGGTACCGGAGTATATGATATCCGGGAAGACCCACAGGGGCGAATATGGGCTTTTACCAGGAACCATCTGCGCTTTGCAGGAGTTAGTATGGTTGAGTACGGAAAGTGCACTCCCTTTGATAAGCACAAAACAAAACTGAAAGGGAGTATTGAGCAAATAGTCTGGTATGGCGGTTCCGTTATGGCCATGGCCCGGGATGGTGTTTCCGTATTTGATTCCGCCGGAAGGTGGCACGAATTTGATAACCGGAATGGTTTGCATGATACCAGGTATTATTTTTTAGTGAAAGACATGTGGGAACGGATTTGGCTGGCAGGTGACAGGTCACTGTATGCATTTCAGGAAGAAAAGTGGACACAGTTGAAAGAGCAGGAAGAATGGAAAGTAAGTGCCCTATATGTAAGCCGGAAGGGAGATGTGTGGCTCGGTACAGAGAAAAAAGGGGTGTTCAGGTACCGGGAAGGTCAATGGTTACATTACACGCAAGAAAGCGGGTTGACAGAAAATTATGTAGCTAAGATATTTGAAGATAACAAAAGCAATATCTGGGTAATAACGCGAAAAGGAGTCAACCGGATTGAAGCCTCTCCTTAACCGGGCCAGTGTAATAGTATAAACCAGTGATTTTAACAACTTTTTTTTATTGAGCAAAGGAATTTCTATTTTTGCCGTTTGTATGATGAAGATCGTGAAAATATGTATGGCGGCAATTACTTTAGCACTGGTTGTGACTCTGGCTGCTTCATGTAGCGTCGAAAAGAAGATGGCACTGGACTTTGTAAAGGCCAACAGCGACCGGAGCATTCTCGTGTTTTCAACGGATCAGATATTTAAAGTGAATCAAAAGCATGAGTTGCTTGACTCGCTGGGGATCACTGATGAATCAAAATTCGACTCGATTTTGTACGTAAATTCCGGATACCTCCAATACATCAACGACTCTCTGTTTCTTGCTAATTACGTTCTGGGTTATATGAAAGAACTGGGGGATCTTGGATTTGATGTGTACGATGAAAGCCGGACGCTGGAATTTCTTAACCTCGATACGAATGCATATGTGGCTAACATTACCCAGATGGAAATTGAGGAAACCCTTTATGATTACAGAGCCGGTACAGAAATATATGGCGAATATTACTATTACGATTTCGAACTGAATGCCCTGGTGGTCAACTCGTGGATTGAACTGAAAGAATATAACAAAACCGGCAAAGGGGAACATCTGTATTTTGCTACTGATATGATCACAGATGATTTCGATGGTGAATTTTATGCGGATGTATTTGCCGGCGAAGTGCGGTTTGCTTATAATATTGACACATTGCAAACAGAGAACCTCTATGATTTTGCTTACCTGCTCGGCAGAAAATATGCCAGCTATACGGTTGACTGGATGGTAAATAGGTATCTGGACGAAAATATACCGGAAGGTAAACGTTCCGAAACCTACTGGCGTTTCGACCCGTTCCGTAAGGATTTCTTTCCTGAAGAAGAGGACCGATTCATACTTATGAATGAATAAAAAATTACTTCACAGGAGCACGAATTATTCGCGTGACTGATATTCCTTACGGCAAATGCTCCTCATCAATATTCCCCATTGAGTTAAAAAGATTCCATTTTGCCTTCGGATGTAACACCTTAAGTTCTGTTATTAAGTCCCGGGCTGTTTTTCGGAAGGTCTCATCCCCAAAAGGGCATTCGGTGGTTAATTTCGGGTAACTTCTGATACGGGAAAATTCGGCCGTGTCTTTGTTCGTCAGTAAAATCAGCGGGCGTATGGTATGAAGTACACCATCGAATATGCTGAGTTTTCCCGGAATAGACGAAATGTTGCCATGATAAGCCATATTGATCAGCAACGTTTCCACGGCATCGTCCATGTGGTGACCCAAAGCCAGTTTCTTAAACCTGTTTTCTCTGGCAAATTCAAAAAGTGCTTTGCGCCGATGCCACGAACACACGAAACAGGGGGCTTTTTTTCCACGGTTTTCCAAATCAGCTTCAATCTGTATAACATGCATCTTCACTGACAGTTGCTCAGAAAGTTCCTGAAGTTTTTCCAGATCAACCTGGTAAGGTACATCAGCCACATCAATATGCAAGGCTTCAAGTTCGTAGTCGAATGAGTTAAATCTCCGAAGTACGGAAAGTGTTTCCAGCATTACCAGTGAATCCTTCCCCCCACTGATAGCAGCCAGCACCCGGTCACCCGGAGCGATCATTTTGTAATCATTGACGGCTTTAGCCACAAAATTCTTTACATGCTCAAGATGGCGTGTCTGGAATTTGGAAAGTTTTTGGTTGGCGCTCATGCTTAAGCCACCTTCTCCACAATGTCTTCTTCGATGCGTAGGTTGTCAATGATAAACACTTGACGTTCCGGTGTGTTTTTGCCCATGTAAAACGACAGTGTATCTGCAACCGACGATTCTCTTCGCAGGATGACAGGATCCAGGCGCATAGTAGAACCGATGAAATATTTGAATTCATTCGGTGAAATCTCTCCCAGGCCTTTAAACCGTGTTATCTCCGGGTTTGGTCCTAACTTGCCGATAGCTGCCTGCCGCTCTTCATCATTGTAACAGTAAATCGTTTCTTTTTTATTTCGTACGCGGAATAGGGGGGTTTGAAGAATATACAAGTGGCCTGTTTTCACCAGGTCAGGGTAGAATTGTAAAAAGAATGTAAGCAGCAGTAAGCGGATGTGCATGCCGTCAACATCGGCATCCGTGGCAATTACGATATTGTTGTACCGCAGATTTTCCAAGCTGTCATCAATATTTAAAGCCGCTTGTAAGAGGTTGAATTCTTCATTCTGATACACGATTTTTTTACTCAAGCCATAGCTGTTCAGTGGCTTGCCTTTCAGGCTGAAGACTGCCTGTGTCTGTACGTCACGCGATTTGGTAATGGAGCCGCTTGCTGAGTCTCCCTCGGTAATAAATAAAGTGGAATCCAGCCGTTTTTCGTGATTGGTATTCAAGTGGACACGGCAGTCACGCAGTTTTTTGTTATGTAAGCTGGCTTTTTTAACACTTTCACGGGCCAGTTTCTTAATGCCGGCCATGTCTTTCCGTTCCTTTTCCGATTGCAGGATTTTTCTGTAAAGTGCTTCGGTAGCTTCGGAATGGATGTGCAGGTAATTATCCAGGTTACGCTTAACAATATCGTTGATGTAATTACGGATCGTATGTCCGCCGGGCTCAATGTGTTGCGACCCCAGTTTTGTTTTTGTCTGCGACTCGAAAACTGGTTCAACAATTTTAATGCTCATGGCCGCGATGATGGATGTGCGGATGTCGCTCGTTTCAAAGTCTTTGTTGAAAAACTCTCTGATGGTCTTCACAATGGCTTCTTTGAAAGCGCTTTGATGTGTACCTCCCTGGGTAGTATGCTGCCCGTTAACAAACGAAAAGTATTCTTCGCTGTAAGCTCTCGAACTGTGGCTGAAAGCACACTCAAAATCGTCTTCTTTGATATGGATAATCGGATAGAGGAGTGGCCCGTTCCCGTTGATGTTATGCTCCAACAAATCAAGCAGGCCGTTTTTCGCCTGCAACTTCTGGTCGTTAAACAGTATGGTCAGGCCGTTGTTCAAAAACACATAGTTCCACAACATCTCTTCAATGTATTCGAAAAGGAAATGGAAATTCCCGAATATTTCACCATCAGGAATAAATGTAATGATCGTACCTTGTTTTTCATCACTGGGCGCCACAGGAAAATCGTTGATGACCGCTCCGCGTTCGTATTCGAGGATTTTCGTTTTGCCTTCACGGACAGACTGCACTTTGAAATATGAGCAGAGGGCGTTTACTGCTTTCGAGCCCACACCGTTCAATCCCACAGCTTTTTTAAATACTTTCGAATCGTACTTGGCTCCGGTGTTGATCTTGCTCACACACTCATCCACTTTTCCCAGAGGCATGCCTCGTCCAAAATCACGGATGGTTACTTCCTGTTCGTTGACAACGATATCAACTACTTTTCCATGACCCATCACATACTCATCGATCGAGTTGTCAATAATCTCTTTCATCAGCACATAAATCCCGTCATCATGCGAGCTGCCATCGCCGAGTTTACCAATATACATGCCCGGCCTGAGCCGGATATGTTCTTTCCAGTCTAACGATCGTATGCTGTCTTCTGTGTATTCTGCCGACATTCCACCCAAATTTGCCACAAAAGTAGAAAGTTCGCCTATCTAAAAAGAGAATACGGGAAATAGTTTTTAAACAGCAATTGTTGAAATCTTTGTAATAGCAATGGTTTCAGAGGATTGTTACTTGCTTTTTCTCCTTCTATTTATCGGTCACTCCTGCAGATGCAACCAGAAATCGGTAAACCAGGCGTCTTGCAGGACTTCGTGTTCGTGTGCAGGCACTCGGATTTTCATTTTATTTCAACTAGAAAACCACCTGCTTTGCAGGTGGTCAAGTCCTTGGGGCTTTGCCTGTATTTATTAAGTAAAAAATGAATAAAGAATATCGATTAACGAATAATGAT
>DGOT01000095.1:13158-23248 GCA_002389465.1 Bacteroidales bacterium UBA4459
AATCCAAAACCACCTTCTTAGAAGGTGTGATTTTTATTTTATAGGCCGGAACCGGCAAGAGACGAAATAAAATAAACTATTTTTGAGAACAAATCCGCATATAAAATCCGATCTATGGCAGGCATAATGCTTATATACCGGCACAAACAACTGAAACTGCCCCTGTGGGAGAAGATAGAAAGCATACAAAAAAATAGTGACGGTGTATCCGTATTGTATAAAAATGAAACTTTTGTCCTGCTAAAAAAGGGCAAAGAGAATTATCCTGTTCAGGTAATAGATCGTCAGGACTATACTTTAGTCATAGAAGGAAAAATATATGGTGTTGATGTCTTTAACAACGACAATCTCTTCCGATGTTCTCATGAGATATTATTCAATAAAAATAAGGATGAGAGCTTACATCATCTAAGGAGCCTTGACGGGGAGTTTGTCGTTTACCTGATCAATAAATCGTCAAAAAAAATTGTCGTTGTTAATGATTACCTGGGCAGGCTTCCGCTTTATTATATCCAAAGTGACCATTTCATAATTGGGAGAGATATCGGCTTGATTCACAAATTGTCAGGGGGCCTTGAATTCAGTGATGACGGCGTTTATCAGTACATGAGATTAGGGTATCCGCTGGGAAATAAAACCCTTTTTAAAAACCTGAATCGTTTGCCACCTTCCTCTTTTATTCAATTGGATAAGAAAGTCAGTATTCAAAATCAGACCCTTTCATTGCTGGAATGGCGGGAATCAGGAAGGCGTGTTAAGAATCCTGAACAGGTTTTATACGAATTATTTAAACAAGCGGTTAAGGATAGGTTAGATGCATTTGAAAGGCCGGTGCTCTCACTGAGTGGCGGGCTCGACTCCAGAATCATCATGGGTGAAATTGAAAAAGATAAACAATCAGTTGCCTATGAAAGTTTTCTTTATGACCATGCCATAATCCAATCGGATGTAAAAATAGCTGAACAACTAGGTGAGTTTTACAACAGGCAAGTCGGAATAACTACATTGGAAGAGTGGTCGCCGCAGTATTTTGATGAATTGATCAGCGCCAAATTTGGTATGAATTACCTCGGAATGGCGTTTATTATTCCCTTTTTAAAAAAAATGTCAGCAAAGTATGACCTGATGCTGACAGGGGATGGAGGCGACAAAACCCTGGCGTACTTATTTCCGGGCATTCAATTGTTTACACCCGGTATAGATACCCGGATTTTAAGAGCAAATGAAATAACAACAAAAAGTACATGTGTGCAACTATGCAAATTTGACACGAACGGAAAGGAGGAAGCACTTCTGTCGCACCTGAATGGCTATCCTTATGCGGATCCTAAAATAAACTACAAACACTTTTTACTTTTCGAACGGACTAATAACTGGCTGTTTGAGGGTGAAGACAGGAACAGGCAATATATCTGGAGTACATCGCCATTTTACCATCCTGAGTTTTTTAAAGTGGTACACTCAATCAATGAAAATGAAAAAAAGAACTTTCAATTGTATCACGCCTTCACAAGTCTTATTGACCCTGAATTAAATAAAATCTCAAATGCTAATTGGGGTTTTTCGATTAGAGAAAACGCAAAGTTGAAAAAGCTTATCTACAAGCAGCATGTTAAACAATATGTAAAACTAGTCATGCCGCGGGTCAGAACAGCAAAACAAACTTCAGAGAAAATGAAGCGTGCACTAAATAATCAACTTTCGGGCAAATCAGCAGAGCGCTTGGGTCTGAAAAGGAATTTCAATATCAGTGAGTTGTCACAAGAATCTATATTCCATGTATTGACATTGTTAAAAGTAGCTGAATCAATGGAGCGGAAATAGTTTTAAAATGCCTTCTTTTTAAGTACATCCTTAACCAGAATTACAAAATCTGACAAGTCCTTTTTAACAGGAATCCAATCAGTGAGCCTTGTTTGCGTTTCTTTTTTAAAGACGAAATACTGGTAAACAACCGATGAAATATAACTGACAGATGCTGTGATGGCAGCGCCCACGTAACCGAAAACAGGGATTAATGTAAACGCCAGAATAAAGGTGAATATCATCCCTACAAGATTGGCTCGCATATTTACTTTAGGGTTGCCCAGACCAGAAAAATAATGGCTGAAAATATTGTTAGCCGCAAGTGCCATTACCCCGGGACTCAAGGCAATAATAATGAGTTTCACACCTGTAAAATCTTTGCTGAATAACAGGGAATATACTTGCTCTGGCAGGGCAACTAAAATAAATAGTGCAGCAAGCGTCAACATCACTGTAAACTTCATCAGTTTTATAGTCAGGTGTTTTGCATAACCCGGATCATTTGTGTTGGATATGGTTGAGAACTGCACCAGCGATATACTTTGTCCGATAATCCTGAGTCCTTCTGTAAGCTGGACACCGGCATTATAGACACCTAAGGAAGAAAGCCCCGTGAAATACCGTAATACATAGAAACTTAGCCTTTTATTTCCGACATTAAGAATGTTGGCAGAGAATGAAATAATTCCATAGTTAACGACTTTTCTGAGTACATCTTTCCAACCTTGGATAAATAACCTTCCAACTGTTCTTAACAGCGTGTAAAACCCGAGAATCGCCCCAATACCGTAGGCTAAATATAGGGCATGAACATAAGAGGCAGGTGTTTCATCATGTATAACAAAAATGCCATACAGGAAAACACCCAGGAATACTAAGATTTGCACTGTAAAAATGATGTTGTACACTTTAATTTTTTCCCTACCCAGTAAAAGATTGTAATGTGTGATCAGAAGTGCATTCAGCAGGGCGAGCATAAGGATGTGTATTTCATAACCCGCCGGAATGACGGTGGCGTATACAACGGGAAAAACGGCCTGCATGAACAGCGAAAGCAGGAAAAAAGTGAGAATCACCACACCAATCCACAAATAGGCAGGAAAAAGCAATTGTCCGGCATTGGCACGCGAACTGAAATAAATTAAAGCGCTTCCTGCCAGTAGGTCGATAAACATCTGAATCACCGTGATGTCCACCATAATCAAAGCAATAACCCCAAAACCTTCACTGCCGATTTTGTTGGTTATCAGCAATAAAATGACCAGGTTGACGGCGGCGTTTAAAAGCCGTGTTCCTGCTGTGCCAACAATCTTTTTTAGCATAACCATAAGTTAAACGCAAAAATAAGAATTATCATGCACCGTTTGTTTTAATAATTGTTGGCGGTATATTTGCCTGTCATTTGTCTTATATTTGAAATTCATTTTAATACCCGATGAAGTTATCAGTCATAATTGTCAATTATAATGTCGAATATTTCCTCGAACAGTGCCTGCATGCTGTACGGCGTGCTATGAAAGGAGTAGCGGGAGAAGTGATTGTGGTGGATAATAATTCAATTGACGGATCGAATGCAATGGTAAAGAATAAGTTTCCGGAGGTGAAACTTTACGAGAACAAAGAGAATCTTGGATTTTCAAAAGCCAATAACCAGGGTATAAAAAAATCATCAGGTGAGTACGTGTTGTTACTCAATCCTGATACGGTGGTGGAAGATGATACTTTTTCAAAGGTTATCGATTTCATGGATGAGCATCCGGAAGCCGGGGCATTGGGCGTTAAAATGGTAGATGGAGCCGGTAAATTTCTGCCCGAATCAAAAAGAGGATTACCAACGCCTGCTGCTGCTTTTTATAAAATGTTCGGGATTTCCAAAGTGTTTCCCAGGTCAAAAATATTTTCTAAATACCATTTGGGTTATTTGAATGAGAATGAGACGCACGAAGTAGATATCTTATCAGGCGCTTTCATGCTGTTGCGTAAGAAAGTGTTAGATGAAATTGGTTTGCTCGATGAAACGTTTTTTATGTATGGTGAGGATATCGACCTGTCATACCGGGTCATTAAGGCAGGGTATAAGAATTTTTATTATCCTGAAACACGTATCATCCATTACAAAGGCGAAAGCACAAAAAAAAGCAGCGTGAATTATGTCCTTGTGTTTTATAATGCAATGGTCATTTTTGCTAAGAAGCATTTTACCTATAAAAATGCACGTCTTTTTACCTACCTGATAAACCTTGCAATCTATTTCAGGGCTTTTTTAGCAATTCTTTCAAGGATTTTTGAGAGATTATTATTGCCTGTTTTTGATGCCGCTGCATTGTTGGGAGGCATACTGGCCATCACCGGTATCTGGGGGAGGAGTTTTATATATACCGAAGGAGGTAGCTATCCACACGCTTTTTATGTATATGTCATTCCTTCGTACATAATTATGTGGCTCTTATCCATATACTTCAGTGGGGGTTACGATAAACCGGTGCGTATGATGAAATCGGTCATCGGTATGGGTGCCGGAACGATGGTTATTCTTGTGTTGTATGCTTTACTTCCTGAATCACTGCGTTTTTCGCGTGCGTTGATCCTTCTGGGCACTGCCTGGGGCGTTTTGGCGCTTCCTGCAATCAGGCTGATCTTGTACTTGTTTAAGGTACCCTGGATACAGTTAGGTGAAAAACAAAGCCAGCGATTTCTTGTGATTGGCGAAAAAGAAGAAGCTAAACGAGTGGCGAAATTGCTCGAATCGGCTTATGCTAAACCTGAATATATTGGCTTGGTAAGCAGCGGCGAGAGGTTAAAAAAAGATAAGGATTTTGTAGGCAATATCAATCAGGTGCTGGATATTATTACTATTTATACGATTGATGAAGTGGTCTTTTGCTCTAAAAATATTCCCCACCAGATGATCATCGACAAAATGACCGAATGGCAACATACGCAGGTCGATTACAAGATTGCTCCCGAAGACAGCCTGTCGATCATTGGCAGTAACTCCATACACACCAGGGGAGATCTTTATACTGTACATATAAATGCCGTTGGTAAAGTGGCTAACAGGCGCAACAAGCGACTTCTGGATGTAGTGTTAAGCATGGTCTTTATACTCATATCACCCGTAGCGGTGTTTTTTCAGAAATATTCGTTGTACTTCCTGAAAAATACCATCAGCGTACTCTTCGGATGTAAAAGTTGGGTAGGGTATTGTCCTGTCGCTACCAAAGAAGTTCACCTGCCGAAAATCAGAAAAGGAGTGTTGAATCCGGCCAATGCCATGAAACTAAAAGAGTTGGATGAAGAAACAGCTGGAAAGCTGAATATCCTTTACGCACGTGATTACAACATCTGGAAAGACCTGAACATCGTTTTATATGCCTTCAGACGTCTCGGCCAAGATGTTACAGTGCAAAAGTAGGACGCTTGAATATGAATAACGAATTGTGAACACCAGCCTGCACTGCTCGTCTTTTTTTTAATTACAATTTCTGTTTATCCCACTTCAATTTTAATTATGATCTCAACAGTTGTATAAACCATATAAAGCTTTAAATTTGCAGCTAATTATTTACAAGTTCATATAATTATGTTATATCGCAGGCATCTAAGAATAAAAGTGTTGCAGTCGCTTTATTCCTGGTACACCGGGGGGCAATCCGAGCTCCCAAAAGCTGAACGAGAACTGCTCCATGGAATCGATATATTGTATGAACTGTTCATTTACCAGCTTTCATTTGTTTTAGAGGTTAAGAAATTCACTGAAGAGCGCATTGAACAGAACAAAAAAAAGTTCTACCCTACTGAAGAAGACCTGAATCCAAATCTGAAATTTGTGCACAATGCCGTCTTCAATATTTTGGAAACAAATAAAAGTTTTCACAGGCTGGTAAAATCCTATAAAATAAACTGGTCGGATGAGGAAGACATGGTCCGGAAGTTTTACACTGAGTTGCGAAACACAAATTTTTATAAAAAATACATGTCATCCGCAACTTCTTCTTTTGATGAAGATAAAAAGTTT
This sequence comes from Bacteroidales bacterium UBA4459, assembly GCA_002389465.1. Taxonomy (GTDB): domain Bacteria; phylum Bacteroidota; class Bacteroidia; order Bacteroidales; family F082; genus UBA4459. The sequence goes on from DGOT01000095.1 coordinate 18,983, forward strand.
ATGATCCAGTTGACAGATCAGCTGCTTTCTGAATTTGAGTCGCTTAGATTCTTTTACGAAGAGAAAAGCATCTATTTTGTAGATGGTTATGACCTGGTGCTTTTGCTGCTGATCAAATTTTTTGAAACGGCATCTTTAAAATTTACTGAGAACACCCCAATGCCGGGTATTTATAAAGAATATAAAGAGAAGAATGAAGACCTCGATTTCGTGAAAGTACTGTTCAGGAAAACTATTCTGGGAGATGAGGAGAGTACAGAGATCATCAAGTCAAAAACAAAAAACTGGGAGTACGACCGCATCCCGCTGATGGATATCATCTTGTTGAAAATGGCGATTAACGAGTTGCAGGAGATGGAAACTATCCCGCTTAAAGTAACCTTAAACGAATACATTGAGATGGCCAAATATTTCAGCACGGCCAACAGCAAAGTTTTTGTAAATGGAGTGCTTGATAAGCTGATAGGAGAATTCAAATCGGAGGGAAAAATCAATAAAAGCGGCCGGGGCCTGAAGGAGTAAGCACCTTAATTCTTGGTTTCATTACGTTACTAAAATTCGTACTTTTGCCACCGCTATACGGGAATCGTTAACAGGTTTCTGTTGGATTCTTTTACATAATTAATCAGTTGTGTCCTAAACGATGAAGAAAGATTGCATTGATTTTTAGCAATTTTTTCTGCAGTGGCGGCATTTTTTGCTTTCTTTTTTTTACTGTAGAAAAAAAGGATGAGCCGGCCCGGCTTGAGGGCATTATTAATAATTAATCAAGAAAAATAGATACATCATGGCATTTGATATTGATATGATCAAAAAGGTATACGAAAACATGCCCGGGCGCATCAATGTGGCGAAAGACCTTTTGCAAAGACCATTGACCTTAACCGAGAAGATTTTATACGCACACCTGGACGAAGGAACCCCGGAGCAGACTTACAAAAGAGGGGAGTCGTATGTCGATTTCAGGCCCGACAGGGTGGCTATGCAGGATGCTACGGCGCAGATGGCTTTGTTGCAGTTTATGCAGGCCGGAAAAGACAGAGTAGCTGTGCCTTCAACGGTACATGCCGACCATCTTATCCAGGCTAAAGATGGTGCCGATGAAGACCTTAAAAGAGCCAAATATACCAACCAGGAGGTGTATGATTTTCTGGCCTCAGTATCCAATAAATACGGTATCGGTTTCTGGAAACCCGGTGCTGGGATCATCCATCAGGTAGTGCTCGAAAATTATGCATTCCCCGGCGGTATGATGATAGGTACTGACTCGCATACGGTAAATGCCGGCGGACTCGGAATGATCGCCATTGGTGTAGGCGGTGCAGATGCCGTAGATGTTATGGCCGGAATGCCCTGGGAACTTAAAATGCCCAAACTGATCGGTGTTAAGCTGACCGGGAAACTGAACGGCTGGACCGCTCCTAAAGATATAATACTGAAAGTTGCTAAAATACTTACCGTAAAAGGCGGAACGGGTGCTGTAGTGGAATACTTCGGCGAAGGTGCCCGAAGCTTATCGGCAACCGGCAAAGCGACTATTTGTAATATGGGGGCCGAGATTGGTGCTACTACCTCAACATTCGGTTATGACGAAAGTATGGAACGCTACCTGAGGGCTACCAAACGTAGTGATGTGGCGGATATGGCTAACGAAATAAAAGAATACCTGTCAGGGGATGCAGAAGTGTATGCTGCACCGGAAAAATATTTCGATCAACTGATTGAGATCGACCTGAATACGCTGATGCCTCATCTGAACGGCCCTTTTACACCCGATCTCGGAACTCCGGTACCGGAAATGGCAAAGACCGCCCGCAAAAACGACTGGCCTCTGGATGTCGAGTGGGCATTGATAGGCTCGTGTACAAATTCTTCGTACGAAGATCTTACACGGGCTGCCTCCATTATTAAAGCGGCACTCGCTGCGGGGATAAAACCAAAAGCAATATTGGGGATCAATCCCGGTTCCGAACAGGTGCGCTTTACAGCCGAAAGAGACGGTTTGATGGATGTTTTCAGAGCAGCAGGCGCAAAAATTTTTACGAACGCCTGCGGACCCTGCATCGGCCAGTGGGCACGCCCGGGAGCCGAGAAAGAAGAGAAAAACTCAATAGTTCACTCATTTAACCGGAATTTTAGAAAGAGAGCCGATGGCAACCCAAATACAAATGCTTTTGTGGCTTCGCCGGAGATGGTGGCTGCCATAGCAATCTCCGGACGGCTTGACTTTAACCCGATGACCGACACACTGACAAATGATAAGGGAGAACAGGTGAAACTGGTAGAACCGAAGGGCTTTGAGCTTCCCCCTAAAGGATTTGCCGTGGACGATCCTGGTTACCAGGCTCCTGCCGGGAACAGCAGTGAAGTGGAAGTAGTGGTCAACCCGAAGTCGGATCGATTGCAACTGCTCGAACCTTTTGCGGCATGGGATGGAAAAGATATTGAAGGCCTAAAACTGCTGATAAAAGCAAAAGGTAAATGTACGACCGACCACATTTCGATGGCTGGTCCATGGCTCAAGTACCGCGGGCATCTGGAAAATATTTCGCAAAACCTGCTAATAGGCACGATCAACTATTTCAATGAGAAAGCAAATACAGTAAAGAACCAGTTGACAGCTGAGTATGTTCCTGTTCCTGAAGCTGCCAAAGCATACAGGGATGCTGGTATGGGGTCGCTTATTATTGGTGATGAAAACTATGGTGAAGGCTCCTCGCGTGAGCATGCTGCCATGGAACCGCGATTTTTAGGAGTGAAAGCCGTGCTGGTAAGGTCATTTGCGCGGATCCATGAAACTAACCTGAAGAAACAGGGTCTGCTGGCATTGACTTTTGCCGATAAAGCCGATTATGACAAAATTCAGGAAGACGATACATTTGATGTGGTCGGCTTGAGTGATTTTGCGCCAGGAAAACAGGTAAAAGTTGTGGTGCATCACACCGATGGAACAAAAGATGAGATCATGACGAACCATAGCTATAATGCCAACCAGATAGAATGGTTTAAAGCAGGAAGTGCATTGAACTTAATTAAAGCACAAAATAAGTAGGTTTCAATTTACTTTTACATAAAACAAACAGATTCATAATAAATCTTTTTATCCTTCGTTATTTGGATAATCAAGTAAGACTTTTGTGAAAAAAATATATACCCTTTTCCTTCTTCTAATCATTGCTTTTTCTACGTCATTCGGGCAGATAGGAGGCAGATACAGCTACTCGTTTCTTGAAATGCCTGTCTCGGCACGCGTTGCCGGACTGGGGGGTAATCTGGCGGCCATTGCCGACAATGATATTAATTTAGGGTACAACAACCCCTCGTTAATTCATACAGGGTACGATAACAGTTTGGCACTCAATTATGTCGACTATTTTACGGATATCAATTACGGGAGTGTGCATTATGCTAATTCATTTGAAAAGGTGGGGAGTTTTATGGCTTCACTTCAGTTTATGGATTATGGGAAATTCACTTATGCCGATGAAACGGGGAATACTGCCGGTACGTTTGGTGCACAGGATTATGCTTTTACTTTAGGTTGGGGGAGAAGACTCGACTCGTTGTTTTATATTGGCGCCAACGCCAAACTAATCTATTCGTATTACGAATCATATAATTCGTTTGGCTTTGCCGTGGATGTGGCAGCTACCTACCATAGTAAATCTGACTGGGTGATGTCGCTGGTGGCCAGCAATATAGGGGCGCAACTTTCTACTTATATATCCGAACAAAGAAGTCCGTTACCATTTAACCTTCAGTATGTGGTAACCAAAAGGCTGAAACATGTTCCGTTTCTGTTTTCACTGACATATGACCATATCGAGAAATGGGATCTGACTTATCAAGACCCATTGAATCCTTCAGATGGAACGGATCCGATTACCGGAGAGCCGCAATATAAATCGGGTGCCGCCAAGTTCGGCGACCAGTTGCTGAGGCACTTCATTGTAGGGGCGGAAATTTACCTGGGCAAGAATATTGTTCTGAGAGGTGGTTACAACTACCGGCGCAGACAGGAACTAAAACTGAACGAAAAACCGGGTATGGTAGGCTTTAGCTGGGGATTTGGCATCAGAGTGTATAAGTTTAAGATCAATTATTCCCGATCAACCTATAGCCTGGTGGGATCGCCCAACTACATCTCCCTGACGTTTGATTTTAGTTCGTTCACTAAGAACAATAAAGCTCAATAGGCTGTTTATCCGTTCAACTTCCCTTAATTCTTTAGCTTATCTGATATTTTATTATCTCATACTGCTATTT
>DGOT01000095.1:23360-25381 GCA_002389465.1 Bacteroidales bacterium UBA4459
TTCAGTGACAAGATCAACTGCTTTGTGGGTAACAACGGCGCAGGTAAAACTAACATCCTCGATGCCATTTATTACCTGTCGTTCTGCAAAAGTTATTTTAATTCCGTTGACGCACAAAATATCCGCCACGAAACTGACTTTTTTGCTATTCACGGTACATTTAGCAACAAGGAAAGTACGGACAACCTGTACAGTTGCATCCAGAAACGGAACAAGAAAAAGGTTTTTAAGGAAAATAAAAAAGAATACGATCGCCTAGCCGACCACATCGGAAAGATCCCACTGGTGATGATATCACCTTACGACAGGGATTTGATCAACGAAGGCAGCGAATTGAGAAGAAAATATATTGACGGAGTTATTTCACAGTTTGACAGGCTGTATCTCAGCGATTTGATCAGCTACAATAAGGTGCTGATGCAGCGGAATACTTTGTTAAAACAGTTTGCTGAGAAATATTATTTCGATGCGGCTTCTCTGCAAATATGGGATGAGAAACTTACGGAGTTGGGCACTGTTCTGTACAAGAAAAGAAAAGCGTTTCTGGAAGAGTTTAATCCCTTGTTTAATGATTATTATCAATACTTATCAAGCGGCAAAGAAACGGTAAAGATTGCATACGAGGCACAGATGCATGGCAATAGCCTGAATGATCTTTTAATGAAATCTGTGGAAAAGGACAGGTCGGTGCGATACACAACCTGTGGGATCCACAAGGACGACCTGGTTTTTACCATTAACGGGTATCCGGTTAAAAAATACGGATCGCAGGGACAGCAGAAATCGTTTGTCATTGCCATTAAACTGGCACAATTCGAGTACACCCGGCGTATCAAGAAATTTAAACCTATCTTGCTGTTTGATGATATTTTTGATAAGCTGGACGATGCACGTGTTGAAGCCATCATCAATTTGGTAAGCGAAAATAATTTCGGTCAGATTTTTATAACGGATACGCAAAAACAGCGCATTGAAAAGATTTTTAACGAAGTGAATATCGATCACAATATATTTGCTGTTATGGACGGAAAGGTAAAATACACAGATGATTAAGAGAGAAAACGATTATACGCTAAAACAAGTCATTGAGCAATTGCTTAAGGCGTACAAGTGGGATGACCGTCTTGATGAAGCCAGGTTAAAGGATTCATGGGAAAAAGTTGTGGGTGGTATCATTGGGAAGCACACGACCGGTATGGTTATTAGGAAGAAGATCCTATACGTCAGCCTGGATTCCTCAGCCTTGCGCAACGATCTGATGATGTCGCGCTCCAAAATCGTCAACATGCTCAACGATGAAGTTGGAAAGAAAGTGATTGAAGATATTGTGTTCAGGTAGTTGCCGGATCAAAAAGCTCAATAACTTTTGCCGGGCTCACTTCACCCTGAATTCCAGTAATTTCCTGTCTTCGATAAATGCCTCAAAATGATCATCTATCTTTGTCGGGCCGACCCCTTCCGGTGTTCCTGTAAAAATGTAGTCGCCCTCACGAAGAGTGATGAATTTCGAAACGTAAGATATGATTTGGTCAAAACTAAAGATCATATCTTTGGTGTTGCCTGCCTGACGTAGTTCTCCGTTAATCTTTAATGAGAAGCTGATGTTGCTCAGATCATCGAATTCACCGACAGCTAGAAACTGACCTATAGGTGCCGACTGGTCGAACGCCTTGGCAATTTCCCACGGCAGTCCTTTTTTCTTGCACTCAGCCTGCAGGTCTCTCGCTGTGAAATCTATACCGATGCTTATCTGGTCATAATAACTCCGGGCGAATTTTTCCCCGATATGCCGGCCGTTTTTACAAATGCGCAATACTAGCTCCGCCTCGTAATGCACGTCTTTGGAAAACGACGGGTAGAAAAATGGATTATGCTTCTGCAATAAAGCTGTATCCGGTTTCATAAAAAATACGGGCTTTTCCGGAACAGGGTTGTTCAACTCTTTGGCATGCTCCCTGTAGTTCCTTCCGATACAAATTATCTTCATAATTTCCGGTTTTTTATTCATTAACTAACACCCA
>DGOT01000095.1:25470-37750 GCA_002389465.1 Bacteroidales bacterium UBA4459
CTTTTTTGTGTACAGCGGAAAATCAGCTTTCATCATCCAGCTATAATACGATGGTTCCTTTTCAAAAATCTCTTCCACAGTTTTGCCTTTATGTTTCCCGAAATTGATCACTTCCATACCCTCATCGTTGATAATGATCTGGCCCATCAGGTCGGCATTGCGGTGGTGACTTGAGAATTTATGCAATTCTTCCATATCGTTTATCACCGGCTTCGATGTATTGCCTTTAAAATCAGTGTATTCCGCATCTTTATATCTGTCCAGTTGCGCTTTCAGGATTTCGTAAGTGGCTTCGGCATCGGCAGCTGCTGAGTGAGCGTTGGTCAGGTCTTTATCAAGGTAGAAGCGGTAGGCTGCTTTAAGCGTGCGCTGTTCCATTTTCATGAAAATATTCTGAACATCTATCATTTTACGCGTCCTCACATCGAAATCCAACTCTACCCTTAGAAATTCCTCCACCAGTAACGGGATGTCGAATTTAATGGAATTGAAGCCGGCCAGATCACAATTTTCTAAAAAATCGCGGATATCTTTGGCAACCCGTTTGAAAGTAGGGTAATTGGTTACATCTTCATTTGTATATCCGTGCACACTACTGGCTTCTTCTGATATCGGGTAATCAGGGTTCAGTAACCACGTTTTCACCTCGTGCGTACCGTTGGTGTTTATTCTATAAATGCTGATCTCAACAATTCTGTCTTTGGCTACATTAAGGCCGGTCGTCTCCAGGTCAAAAAAGGCAATAGGGCGTTTTAGAGCTAATTCCATAGGGTTATCTTATTTAACTGCGAAACTATTAAAATATCCGTAATGGGATGAAAGTAATTTGTAATTTGATTGGGATTTTTGATAGTCGTCAGTCTACAGCCATCAGCCTACAGTCGTCAATACTCAATATACCCAATACCCAATACCCAATACACCTCATACTCTTAAACACCCTCTTCTTTCAACCAACAACTATTTCTCATGCTTAAGTACAGTGTTATTAACAAAAGCTAATTTTTTTAAACAAATTATCCTCAGAAAACGCAGGGAGTAATTAAATTTATATTTTTGTTACTGTTAACAATTAATCAATTAATTGCTGTAAGAATGGAAGAGAAGGAAAAACAGGAAAGAAAAGAGGATATTTTTTCGCAGGCTATCAGAGCAGGAAAACGTACTTATTTTTTTGATGTTAAGGCAACCCGTACAGACCAGTATTACCTGACCATTACGGAAAGTAAACGGAGGTTTGACCACGAACAGGGAAAATTTTATTATGAAAAGCATAAGGTTTTCCTTTATCAGGAGGATTTTGAAAAATTCTCGAATGGTTTTGAAACGGCTATCAGGTTTATTCAAACAGGAGAAAAACCCGTCGAAGAAGAACCGGTTAAAAAAGAGGAAGAAACAAAGACTGAAGAACCAACTTCTGCCGATGTGACTTTTGAAGATTTAGGTAAGGAAGAGGAGCAAGAACCTGAAAAAGATTAAACTTGTGCCAGCGGTTAGCGCTGAAAAAGTTTTAAGTATTTTATTCAAATTGGGCTTTTACTGTAGTTTATCTATTTGTTAAAGAGCCCTTTTCGCATGTTAATAACTTAAGGGTTATTCAAACAACTGTGGAAACCGAATAGCCTAAATTTGTAAAGTAACGAAGAAAGTTCTGACAAGAAAATTATGGGAAAAACAATAGCCATAACAAACCAAAAAGGAGGGGTAGGTAAAACTACAACCTCCATCAATCTTGCAGCCAGCCTTGCCATTCTGGAATACAAGACACTGATCGTTGACGCCGATCCACAGGCGAATGCAACCTCAGGAATTGGCTTTGATCCGAAAAATATTACAACCAGTATTTATGAATGCATTATTGATAATGTGGAACCAACCAATGTCATTTTGCATACCGAAACGCCTAATCTGGATTTGTTGCCTGCTCACATTGACTTGGTGGGTGCCGAAATAGAAATTATCAACCTGCCCAACCGCGAAAAGAAAATGCGGATGGCTCTTGAAAAGATAAAAGATAAGTACGATTTTGTTATTATTGACTGTTCTCCATCCCTGGGTTTGATAACCGTAAATGCATTAACAGCATCTGATTCGGTGATCATTCCTGTACAATGTGAGTATTTTGCACTGGAGGGCCTGGGTAAATTATTGAACACTATAAAAATAGTTCAGAGCAGGCTGAACCCCGATCTGGATATTGAGGGCATCCTGCTGACCATGTTTGATTCCAGGCTGAACTTATCGAAACAGGTAGTGGAAGAGGTGAAAACGCATTTTCAGCAAATGGTCTTTAATACCATTATTAACCGGAACACGCGTCTGGGAGAGGCTCCGAGTTTTGGCAGCTCCATTATCATGTACGATGCAACAAGTACGGGCGCTGTCAATTACCTCAACCTGGCAAGGGAGATCCTGCAGAAAAACGACATGACTACCATCAATACTGCTGACAAACTTATAGATGTAGCTGATGACGAACAACAAGAATAAAAAAAGAGCTTTGGGAAAAGGTCTGGATGCTATTCTGGGCAGCCCTGATACCGACATAACTTCGAAAGATATATCCGGTGGTTATGTGGTCGGTGCCATTGCTGAAATTCCTGTTGCCAAAATCGAAGCAAACCCTTTCCAGCCCCGTTCCGATTTTGATGAAATGGATTTAAGAGAGCTGGCCGACTCTATCAAAACTCAAGGTGTTATACAACCGGTAACTGTCCGGAAACTTGGCTATGATAAGTACCAGCTGATTGCCGGCGAACGACGGCTCAGAGCTTCGCAAATGGCAGGATTAGAGCTTATTCCGGTATTTATCAGGGTAGCTAACGACGAGCAGATGCTTGAAATGGCACTGATTGAAAACATTCACCGAAAAGACCTGAATGCTATCGAAGTAGCTATCAGTTACCAGCGGCTTATTGACGAGTGCCGCTTAACACAAGAGCAATTAAGTATTCAATTGGGGCGGAATCGTTCAACAATTACCAATTACCTGCGGTTATTAAAACTGCCACCGGTCATCCAGGTGGCATTACGCGATGAGTCGATTTCTATGGGGCATGCACGGGCATTGATCACGATCGACAATGGTAAAACTCAGGAAGAAATCCTTCAAAGGATTATTGGTGAAGGTCTGAGTGTCCGGCAGACAGAACAAGTAGTCAGGGAGTTTGAAAAACCGGGAGAAAAAAAACCGGCAAATAAAAAAACAGTCAGTATTCCCGAAAAATATAAAGAAATGCCTTCCATTTTAAGTCGGAAACTCGGAACAAAAGTCAGTTTGCGCCGTAACAATAAAGGAACCGGAAGCATCGTTATCAGTTTTAAAGATGATGGTGAGTTGGATAAAATTATCTCGATCATCCAGGATTAGTTTTTGTTTTGAAGAAAAAAATTTATAAAACAAAGTTGCCGGCATTAGCGGGTGTTTTTGTCGTGTTCGTCATGATGAACAGTAGTTTACTTGCTCAGAATGAAATAAAGAGCGATAATACAGCCGTGGAAAAAAAACAGCCCCGGACAGCTATGTTGATGAAGCAGTCCGAGCGAATTAATCAAAAGTTCGATAAGTTTTTTGAGAAACCGAATCCTAAAGTGGCTACCTGGCTTGCCTTGCTTCCCGGTCTAGGACAGATTTACAATAAAAAATACTGGAAGCTGCCAATCGTATATGCAGGCTTTGCTGCAACGGGGTATTTTGCCTTTTCCAACAGAAGTTATTACATCGATTATCGAGAGGCATATATATGTAAAGTAGAGCAGGAAGATGAGTGCGAAAACCCACTGGCACAGGCATACAGTGAAAATGACTTAGTAAGCCTGCGCGATTACTACCGGCGGAATATGGAGTTGTCGTTCATCATTATGGCAGCATGGTATATTTTACAAATGCTGGATGCCACGGTGGATGCGCATTTGTATTACTGGCAGATAGACGAAGAAACAACTCTTAGTGTGCAACCCGCAATTGACCCGACAGCTTTTGTGGGTAAGAATCGGACAGGACAACCACCGGGGAGTACAAAGACATTTAACGGTGTTACGGTCTCTTTACGATTCTGACACAGGAGAGAAGTGACCTGAAAAATTAATCTATTAAATAAATGAAAATTGCTCTATCAGGATACGGTAAAATGGGGCGCGAAGTGGAAAAAGCAGCCACAGCCCGGAACCATGCCATTGTTGCCAGGCTGGATAATGCGCATGACTGGGAAGTTTATCAACAGGATGTACAAAAAGCTGATGTGGTCATCGATTTCAGCCAGCCGGATGTAGTAGTTGATGTTATTAAAAGATGTTTTGAGCTGCAAATACCTGTTGTTACCGGTACCACGGGCTGGTATGGTTCTTTGGATGAACTTACCATTCTGTGTCGCCAGAAAAACGCAACGCTGTTTTATGCTCCCAATTTTAGTATGGGTGTACATGTTTTTTTCAATATGAACCAAATCCTGGCCCGGTTGATGAATCAGGTGGGAGGGTATAAAGTAAAGGTGAGAGAAACACACCATATTCATAAACTCGACCAGCCGAGCGGCACAGCTATAAGGATTGCCGATGATATAGTCAGGAATATAGACTCGTTAGACAGCTGGGTAAATGAAAAAACAAAAGACCCGGATAAATTGCCTGTACTGTCCAAACGAAAAGGGGAAGTAACAGGTACTCATAAGGTAATTTACAGCTCGGGAGCGGATAAAATAGAATTGACACACAAAGCAGAAAACCGCTCGGGGTTTGCACTGGGAGCGCTGGCTGCTGCAGTATTTGTTCAGAACAAGCAGGGAGTATTCACAATGAGTGATTTATTAAATTATTGACGCCAAAAAATGAAATTTAACTATTGGATTTTAATCATACTTGTCGCTATCATGACCGTTGCAGCATGTAAAAGCACAAAAAAAACATCGGAAAAAGATGCAGATGCAAAAACACCTGTACGGAACATGATCTTTTTTGATAAACCGTTCGAAGATTTGAAAACCGACTATTTCGACATTGATTCATTGGCTGTTGAAGGCCAGACACTGGCAGTGTTTGTTAGCTACGGCGGCGGTTGCGGTGATGCCGCCTTTGAAATGTACTATAAACCACAGATGATCACCGTTATGCCCCACAGAAGCAGCTTGTTTCTGAAGTTAATCGATAACGATCCGTGCCGTTCCATTATTAGTGAAAAACTATTGTTTGACTTGTCGGTACTGAATAAGGAAGCTACAACCGGCGGCGTGATCTTAACTATAAGCGACAACGAGCTAAGGTATCAGATATCTGATGAATAGATGGATTGAGTCACTGCAGATTTGAACTGCACAATTAGGTAAAACTTTATTAGCTTTGCGGCTTCAATGTTAACAAATATTAACTTCTGTAAGTGCCTATTGAGGCTATATTGCAGCAAAAATTATAATATATCATGCTGGCATTAATTATATTACTCCCGCTATCATTCACCATTCCTACAATATTCGGATGGCAGCTTTTTGAAAAGGCCGGAAGACACGGGTGGCAGACACTGATCCCGTTTTACAACCTCTACATTTTTCTTCAGATTATTAAAAAACCACTTTGGTGGTATCTGCTGTTACTGGTACCTTTTCTAAACGTGTTTATGTACATGCTGATGCTTGTTGAACTGGCAAAATGTTTCAACAGATTCAAACTTTGGGAACAATTCCTGGCCGTGGTGGTTCCGTATGTATATTTGCCCTACTTAGGCTTTCAGGCTGACATGCCTTATGTCGATCCTGATGAAAGACCTGAAATAAAGAAAGGAATAGTACGTGAGTGGACGGATGCCATTATTTTTGCCGTTGTCGCTGCAACGATCATACGTACATTTCTGATTGAGGCTTATACGATACCCACCTCATCCATGGAAAAATCACTGCTTGTAGGCGACTATCTATTCGTCAGCAAGATCAGCTATGGTCCCAAGATACCAAATACACCTTTGTCTTTTCCGTTTGTTCACCATACGTTGCCGTTAACCACTTCGGTGAAGTCGTATGTCGAATGGATAAAATTGCCTTATTACCGTTTTCCGGGATTTGGCGGTGTGGAAAGAAACGATGCGGTTGTTTTTAATTACCCTGAGGGAGATACTGTTTCAACAAGGTTCCAGAGCAATGTCAGCTACTATACGCTGGTGAAGCAGTACGGGCGGAACCGGGTGTGGACGGATAAACAGAATTTTGGTGAGATCGTTGTCAGGCCGGTGGATAAACGCGAGAATTATGTGAAGAGATGTATTGCCATGGCTGGCGATACACTGAAAATAGTTGATCAACAGGTGTATATCAACGGAAAGGCTGTTGTAAATCCTGAAAGGCTGCAATATCAATATAAAGTGCAGACAGACGGCACAAGCATTAACCCGCGCATTCTGGATCGTTGGAACATTACAGTAGGCACAAGAACGAGCGTGCCGGGACAATTTGTTTTTTTATTGACCCCTGAAGCCAAAAAAGAGTTGGAGAAACTTCCCATTGTCAAAAGCATTGAGGTCATCACGGAACCTTCGGGCAAATGGAATCCTGATATATTCCCCCATGATTCACGATTTTCGTGGAACCGGGATAACTTCGGACCGGTTTATATCCCCCGCAAGAACGTGCCAATCCCTTTGACTGTTGAGAACCTGCCTTTGTATGAAAGGTTGATCGTAACTTATGAAGGCAACGAATTGGATGTGGAAGGTGATGTGATCAAAATTAACGGTATGGAAGTGACGCAATATACACCCTGGATGGATTATTACTGGATGATGGGCGACAACCGCCATAATTCGGCTGATTCGCGGTTCTGGGGCTTTGTACCCGAAGATCATATTGTCGGAAAGGCTGAGTTTATCTGGCTCTCTCTTAACAAAGATAAGTCGCTGTTAGATGGTAAGATTCGCTGGAACCGGTTGTTTTCCTTTGTAAAATAACGATTTGTTCGATACGCTTTCAGGAAACTCTGCAAACCCTTGCATCATTGCTGTGGTTTTAGGTCTTTCAGCTTACTCTTTTTATTATTTTTGCTGTAAATAAAGCAGTTTTAGATGACGTTTCGATCCAATAAAATAAAAACCAATAAACTGAAGGATAAACCTAAGTCCAAAAAAAAGTCGGCTAAGGTCAAGCGGGCAAGAAAACCTTCCGGTAGAAGAAAAGAAAAAAAATCGGCCGACCCCAGGGTATCACGAACCATTGGCTTCATCCTTCTGGTAATTTCCATGTACCTGTTTCTTGCTATTATCTCCTTCTTCATCAGTTGGTTTGAGGCAGATACAGGTATTGCAGTGGGGTTCAAAGAACACACAGAGGTCGTGCAGAATTGGACAGGAAGCTTCGGGGTGTGGGTCTCCGGATATCTTGTTCAGTTAGCGGGACTGGGTTCTTTTCTGTTGCCATTACTTCTGTTTAGTTTGGGGTTGAAGATGATGGCAGGCGTCAGGATGTTTAAATTATGGCATTGGTTCCAGATCGTTGTTCTGGGATTGCTCTGGCTGCCTATGGTGATGAATAAAATATTCTCAGAAAATCCCTGGGACAGTTTAGGAGGGATTACCGGAAGCCAGCTCAATATCTGGATGACGGAGTATCTGGGTCCTGTAGGGTTGATCCTGCTGCTGATATTGATTCCGGCTATTTTTATCCTGATTGATTTTAAATTTTCTTTCGGAAAACTCCGCATACGTAAGCATAGGAAGAGTGATGCTGAGAAGGTTGCTTCAGGAGACCCGAAAGAAGACAAATACAACACGGTTGAGTTTGCTGTGGATGATCACGAAGCGGAAATTATAAAGACGGAAGAGACTACCAAGGAAGACTATAAAGTGGAGGTGGATGCGGGAATCGAAAATGTACCTGATGCCGGGGAACCGGATAAAGATGATATTGAACTGACGATTGAAAAACCTGTTGAGGAAGAAAAAGTCAAAAAAGTAGAAGCCGGAGCACACCTGGGACTCGATACTTCATTTGATCCGACACTAGACCTACCCGATTTCAAAATGCCCCACCTGGGCTTGCTGAGCAATTATGAGGATGGCAATATAGTGGTCGATAAAGGTGAGCTTGAGGCAAACAAAAACAAAATTGTTGAAACGCTTAATCATTATTCGATAAGCATTACCAGGATAAAAGCAACGATAGGCCCTACGGTGACACTTTATGAAATTGTGCCGGCACCGGGCGTACGTATTTCGAAAATAAAAAACCTGGAAGATGATATAGCGCTAAGCCTTTCGGCTATGGGCATCAGAATTATAGCCCCTATACCCGGAAAAGGAACAGTAGGTATCGAGGTGCCTAACAGAAACCCAAACATTGTTTCGATGCGCTCCATTCTGGCTTCAGAGAGATTTCAGAACTGCACATATGAGCTGCCTTTCGGTTTAGGCAAAACTATTGCCAACGAAAGTTTTGTAGCCGATCTTGCCAAACTGCCGCACGTGCTCATGGCGGGCGCCACAGGCCAGGGAAAATCGGTCGGATTGAATGCTATTATCACTTCCTTGTTGTATAAGAAACATCCGTCCGAACTGAAGTTTATTCTTGTTGACCCGAAAAAAGTGGAGCTTAGCTTGTATTCACGGATTGAAAGGCATTACTTGGCGAAACTTCCAGATTCGGAAGAGGCCATTATCACCGATACGCGAAAAGTGGTAAGGACACTTAATTCGTTGGGTATTGAGATGGATAACAGGTACGAACTGCTGAAAGATGCCCAGGTGCGTAACGTAAAGGAATACAATACAAAATTTATTGCCCGTAAACTGAATCCTAACCACGGACACCGGTATCTGCCTTATTTTGTCTTGGTAATAGACGAATTTGCTGACCTGATCATGACATCGGGTAAAGAGATAGAAGGACCGATCACAAGGCTTGCCCAGTTGGCCAGGGCAGTGGGCATCCACTTGATCATCGCTACTCAGCGTCCTTCGGTGAACATTATTACGGGTACTATAAAAGCAAACTTCCCCGCCAGGATAGCTTTTAGGGTAATATCCAAGATCGACTCCAGAACGATCCTTGATTCAGGTGGTGCTGATCAACTGGTGGGAAGGGGTGATATGTTGCTGTCGACAGGAAGTGACCTCATTCGCCTGCAATGTGCTTTCATTGACACGCCTGAAGTGGAAAAAATTACCGATTACATTGGCTCTCAAAGGGCATACCCCGATGCGTATCATCTTCCGGAGTATTATGATGAAGAGCCCGATTCGAAGAATGATTTTGACCCAAACGAGCGGGATGAACTGTTTGAAGATGCGGCACACATTATTGTGCAAACACAGCAGGGTTCGACTTCGTTACTGCAGCGGAAACTGAAATTGGGGTACAACAGGGCCGGCAGAATTATTGACCAGCTGGAAGCAGCCGGTATTGTGGGGCCGTTCGAAGGAAGTAAAGCCAGAGAGGTAAGAATTGCTAATGAGATGGCTTTGGAACAGTTTTTGAAAGATCTGGATATGAATGATAATGATAACAAATAACTAATGAAAAAAATAAGCCTAATCAAGAATGGTTTAATAGTACTCCTCCTTTTCAGCGGAATGTTAGTTGCTCAACCCGATAAAAAGGCTGAAAAATTGCTTAAGAGTGTGGTAGATAAAACGGCTTCCTATGAAAATCTGAAGGCAGACTTGTCCTATACAATGGTGAACAAAGAAATGGATATTAATGAAAAAAAATCAGGCATAATCTACGTAAAAGGTGACAGCTATCGTATTGAGATGGAAGGGCAGGTCATCATAAGTGATGGTTCAACCGTATGGACTTACCTGGCTGAGTCGGAGGAAGTGATGGTGAGTGAAGTTGATGAGAGCGACGAAACCATCTCGCCTAATAAAATACTGACGAGTTACGATAAAAATTACAAAGCTAAGTTTGATTCGGATGGCAAGTATAAAAACTCCGATTTTAAATTGATCAACCTGAAACCTAACGATGGCAAGCAGTTTGAAAAACTAAGCCTCCTGGTGAACGAGAAAACCCTTGAGATTGAAAACTTTTCGGTGTATGATAAAAGTGGTAACGTGTTCACATACTACATCATCAACATGGAGCCGAACCTTAACCTGCCCGAAAATACCTTCACATTTAAAACAGAAGATTATCCTGATGTGGAAGTGATCGATATGAGATAATTGATATAGTCTTAAATGCCCGCTTACCTCTTTTTTGTGTGGTAGTTAATGCCCAGGCTGGCAATGGCAACCCACCCGATGATCAGTAATAGTCCCCCGGCAACGATAAACGGGCTGACAAAATCAAACCGCGCGTCAAAGACACGTTCCAGTGTTAATAAGTACATGGGCCCCGATGTCAGAATAACACCAAAAACAAACATATAGAAAATAACTTTCGTGTATTTTGGCTTGAAATAACGGTTCAGAAATACAACACAGATAAGTGCCAGAGCATGAACCATCTGATACATAAGGGCATGTTTATACAGTAATATATTTTCTTGCGACATCCGTTCGAAAAAATATACGACTCCCAAACCGTCTAGGAGAATGCCCAGAGCTCCTATGATGCCGGCTGCTAAAAGAATTTTCTTTGTCATTTTCTTTATTTTTTGTTGTTGCTAAATTAACAAAATAAGAATAATCTTAACTTTGGACATTCTAAATACGGAAAACCATGCAGACATCTGTTGACATTAGTTATTATCCGTTACATACGGAATTCATACCACCTATAAAAGACTTCATTTACCGTTTGAATCAATACAAAGACCTCACTGTAAAGACGAACGGCATAAGCACCCAGGTGCATGGTGAGTTCCGTCAGGTAATGGAAACCATTACACAGGAAATTGAAAAATCGTTTGAATTGCCGCATTCGGTGTTTATTCTTAAGGTCATTAATGCTGACTTACAACAGTACACCAATAATGTGTAAATGAGTGCGATAGTTAACTTTTTCCTTGAGCCTTACCAATCAGCCTCGATATTTAATATCCTTCTCGAACTGACTGCTGCTGTATTGGGCGTTGCCAGTGTCTTTTATGCACGTAAAGAGAATATTCTGGTTTTTCCTACGGGCATCGTCAGTACGGGTATTTATGTTTACCTGCTTTCGCAATGGTCGTTGTATGGCGACTTCATTATCAATGTTTATTATACACTGATGAGCATTTACGGCTGGTACATGTGGCACAAGGTAATTGGCGACAACCAGTCGCATATCAGAATCAGCCGGACCAATACTAAGGACAAACTGAAAGCCTTCGGTATTTTTGTGTTCACATCGATATTTGTGATTGTGGTGTACCGCTATTACAACGTGATGCCCAATAAGCTGGGATTTAGCGAAAGTGTAGACTATGCCTGGCAGAAATTAAGCTCGGGAAATCTGGAAGATTTCAGGATGGCGACTCCTTTTCTCGACACGTTTACAACGGGCATCTTCTTTTCAGCCATGTGGCTGATGGCCAATAAAAAGATTGAGAACTGGACGTTATGGATTGCAGGTGATATTGTTTCTGTCCCGCTTTATTTTGTAAAAGGTTATGGCTTCACGGGTATACAATATGCTATTTTCCTGGTGATTGCCGTAATGGCCTATTTCTCCTGGCGGAAAATTATAGCAAACCAAAAAGTAGAAGCAGAACATGCTTAAAAAGATTTCCATAACAGGGCCTGAATCCACAGGGAAAAGCGAACTGGCAAAACAACTGGCCAAACATTATTATACTGTTTATGTCCCCGAGTATGCACGGGAGCACCTGAAAGATATCGGCAGAAATTACACACTTGAAGATATTGAGAAGATTACAAAAGGTCAGTTGCTTTGGGAAGGGCAATTCGAAATATCAACCAATAAAACGCTGCTTTTTTGTGATACGGATCCGCTGGTAACAAAAATCTGGTCGGAGGTGGTTTTCGGAAAATGTCCTGAATGGATAGAGGAAATGTTCATTGAACATCAGTATGATTTGTATTTGCTGTGTTATCCTGATTTGGAATGGCAGCCCGATGTACTGAGGGAAAACCCGGACAACCGGGAATATCTATTCCAGTTGTACGAAGAGGCACTCAAAGCGCAGAAGTTTCTGTATGCCATCATAAAAGGAACGGGAGGCCAAAGATTAAAAAATGCCGTTAACTTTGTAGATGAGATACTGGCATGACCTGTTTCAGGCGTTTTGCCTGAAAGTTGAAAAAATATAAGTTGACATCAAACGACAAACATATCAAAGTCCTTTACCTGGCTCGCTGGTATCCCAACCGCTACGATCCCATGCCCGGCCTGTTCATTCAGCGCCATGCCGAAGCAGCCAG
>DGOT01000102.1 GCA_002389465.1 Bacteroidales bacterium UBA4459
TTGATTTATAAAGGTTAATCTAGTTATGGTTGCCTGGTTGAGGTCTGTTTTCTGAGCAAAATCCTGTTGTAAAGAAATTTAGCCATCTGGTCTATGAGAGCATTATTGCAAAGTGATCAAAGCTTGCAATGAATTTCATAAAAACCAAATTCTTTTAACAGTAACATTAATCGGACCCGTGTTAAGTTGGTATAGCATGGTAGCGTGAAAACAGTCAGTGAAAGTGATTTTGTACTACCCCCAGGTCAACAAGCTCCTGGACAAGTCTCTTAAATTGGTTGTTGAGCCAAATAAATTTTATAGGTATTGAAATGAGCGAGAGCTTTGCTGAACTATTTGAAGAAAGTCTTTTAGAGTTAGATGTCAATCGTGGTGCATTGGTAACAGGACTGGTCGTATCAATTGATGACGATTGGGTTACTGTACATGCAGGGTTAAAATCTGAAGGTGTTATTCCTAAAGAAGAATTTTTTAACGACAAACGTGAAATTGACATTGCAGTGGGCGATGAGGTAGAAGTTGTTGTTGAAGCAATCGATGATGGCTTTGGTGCCACACGATTGTCACGCGAGAAGGCCAAACGCCAGGAATCCTGGAGAAAACTTGAAAAAGCTCATGAAAATCAAGACACTGTAGTGGGTGTTATTAACGGCAAAGTTAAAGGTGGTTTTACTGTAGATGTTGAAACCATTCGTGCATTCTTACCTGGCTCACTGGTAGATGTTCGACCAGTACGCGACACGCTGCACCTTGAAGGCAAAGAGCTTGAATTCAAAGTTATAAAACTTGACGAAAAACGCAACAACGTAGTTGTATCTCGTCGAGCAATCCTTGAAGCAGAAACCAGTGCAGAACGCGACCAACTTCTTGAAAACCTTGCTGAAGGAATGGAAGTTAAAGGTATTGTTAAAAACCTTACCGATTACGGCGCATTTATTGATCTTGGCGGCGTAGATGGCCTGCTTCATATTACTGATATGGCATGGAAACGAATTAAGCACCCAAGTGAAATTGTAGAAGTGGGTGAGGAAATCAACGTTAAGGTCTTAAAATTTGACCGTGAAAGAAACCGTGTTTCTCTTGGCATGAAGCAACTGGGTGAAGATCCATGGTTGGCCCTAACCAAGCGATACCCTGAAGGGGAAAAAGTAACAGCGAAAATAACTAACCTTACAGATTACGGTTGTTTTGCTGAATTAGAAGATGGCGTAGAAGGCCTGGTTCACGTATCCGAGATGGATTGGACCAATAAAAACATCCATCCTTCCAAAATTGTCAGCATAGGCGAAGAAGTTGAAGTCATTATTTTGGACATTGATGAGGAACGACGTCGTATTTCTTTGGGAATTAAGCAATGTAAGCCTAATCCATGGGAAGAATTTGGAACCAAGTTCAATAAAGGCGATAAAATTTCCGGTAAAATCAAGTCGATAACGGATTTTGGCATATTTATCGGCCTGGATGGCGGTATTGATGGATTGGTTCATTTATCTGATATTTCCTGGGATTTGCCAGGTGAAGAAGCCGTTCGTGAGTACAACAAAGGGGACGAAATTGAGACAGTGATCCTGTCTGTAGACCCTGAGCGCGAGCGTATTTCATTAGGCGTTAAACAACGCATTGATGATCCTTTTATGAACTATGTAACCGTGAATGAAAAAGGTGCCATTGTTAAAGGAATCGTGAGTGACGTAGATGCTAAAGCGGCTACAATCATTTTGGCCGAAGGTGTAGAAGCAACCTTGAAAGCATCTGAAATAAGCCAGGATCGAGTTGAAGATGCCAGTAAGCACTTCAATAAAGATGATGAAGTAGAAGCGAAGATAACCGGCGTTGATCGTAAAAACCGATTAATCAGTTTATCTATAAAAGCCAAAGATATCAGTGACGAAAAAGAGGCTTTGAAAGATTTACGTAATCAGGATCAGGCAGAAAGTTCACCAACTACCATTGGTGACCTGATCAAAGCTCAAATGGGCAATGATTAAATAGTAAAACTTTTTAGTTGCTGTTATCAGATCGCTATATAAGTGAGTTCTGGCTTTGGGGGGTTGTGTTTAGTTCTTTACACAGCCCCGATAACTAAAAGTAAAGTTCTTGGTTTGGGAGTATGGTAATGGCAGTGACAAAGTCAGAGTTAATTGACCAGATAACAGAAAAACAACTTCAGTTATCTGCTAAAGATGTAGAGTTGGCAGTGAAAACCATTGTTGAGGAAATGTCTAAAACATTATCCAATGGTGGGCGCATTGAAATCAGGGGCTTTGGTAGCTTCTCGCTACACTATCGAGAGTCTCGTACTGGTCGAAACCCTAAAACGGGCGATGCGGTTAGGCTAAGTGGTAAGCATGTGCCACATTTCAAGCCTGGGAAAGAGTTGAGAGAACGGGTGAATAATAGCCGATTAACCCATCCTCAACTAACTATGTCTGATAATGATGACGAGCCGGAAAACTCAGATCATTCTTCAAACCCTAACTCTAATCCTGGTATGTTCTAGGTTCAGTTTGTAGCATTAATAAGTCATACCCTGATTAATTCAGGGTATGACTTTTCTACAAACCATTCAAATCAGCCTATCACCAAATAGG
>DGOT01000119.1:0-1981 GCA_002389465.1 Bacteroidales bacterium UBA4459
TAGCAAATCTTCATTTCCGGTTAACGATAGAATTATGATTCTGGATCCAGTGGAAGGTAAACCAGTAACGCCGGGAGAAGTGGGTGAGCTGGCGCGGCGTACAGACAATTTACCCAATGGCTATTATAAAGATCCTGAGAAAACCAAAAAATTAATTCGTTACTATCATGGCCAGAGTTGGTTGATGAGTGGAGATCTGGCCAAGCTGGATAATGACGGTACTTTTCATTTTGTCGGCAGAGGATCAGAGTGCATTAATACCGGCGGGGAAAAAGTTTATCCAGAAGAAGTGGAAAGTATTTTGCATAAAATTCCGGGTGTTAAAATGGCCGGAATTACCGCTACTCCGGATGAAAAATGGGGTGAAGTGGTTACCGCAGTGATTCAAATACACGAAGGCCATGAACTTAATGAACAGCAAGTAATCGACTACACTCTGGACAAAATTTCTGGTTATAAGCGCCCAAGGCGTGTTATTTTTGTACAGCAATTTCCCATTACTTTAATAGGCAAACCCCATTATCGCGCCCTGCGTGAACTGGCTAGCCAGACAACATCCACACAGGAGGAAACTGCCTGATCCAAATGCGTTCAGGCTATAAGTGAGGATACTTTTTAGTAATGATAAAGGAGTGTAAGGGAAAGCAAATGAAGGCAAAGCGATTATTTTGGGGTTGATTTTTTATATTTCAATTTAGGTGGCAATAGATAAATGATCTGATTCCTTGTTTTCAGTCTCATCATTTAAGTTGTATATACATTGATTTCGGCCCTTTTTTTTAGCTGCAAAAAGTGCAGAGTCCGCCCTCTTGAATAGATGTTCACCGTTCAGCTCATCACTTTTTAAAGATGCCAGACCTACACTCGCAGTAAGACATTTCGCCACATCGGAAAACTGATGATCTATAGCCAAAGCCATAATGTTGGTTCTTATAGTTTCTGCAACACGAAAAGCACCCTTGACGTCAGTTGCTTGCAACAACACTACAAACTCTTCTCCACCAAAGCGGGAGACATGGTCTGTTGCTCTTGGGAGTGACTCAGTAATTGATTGAGCCACATTTGTTAAGGCTAGATCTCCGGCAATATGTCCATAATTATCATTAAATGCTTTAAAATAATCGATATCAATTATCATCAACGCTAAGGGCTGACTGGCGCGTTTTGCAAAAGCAATTTCATCAACGATCTGTATTTCATATGCCCGACGGTTGGCAATTTTGGTTAAAGGGTCTGTTTCACTGATACTTTTTAATTTATCGTTAGCGGCTTCCAGTTCTTTGGTACGTATTTTTACCCGATTTTCGAGTTCATATTTAAGCTGTGAAAACGCTATTTCTGCATTTTTACGCTCGGTAATGATACGTCCTTCAGGAACCAGTTGATAGATTTCACCATCATCATTCATTACAGGGTGTATGCTGAATTCAATCCAGACCGGTTCGTCTTTCGTTTGAACCTTCACCTGACTCATGGTGGATTCACCGCTTATTGCCTTTTTAATATCTTTTCGGGCAATAGCCTGGGCTTTTGCATCGTAGTTAAACCAGAAGGTATCCCACAATTGCAAGCCTAGTACATCTTCTGCATCAATGCCGGCCAATTTAAGAGGAGAGTTGTTTACGAACAGAAGCCTGCCATCCATGTCCAGGATGCCAACAAAGGTCTGCATACCATCGAGCAGTTTTTGTAAATCGTATTCAGTATTCCCGGACATACCTCTGATTCCCTGTTAGTGGTAGATTTCTGTTTGAATCGTAGTTAGTGAAAAAACCAGGGCAAAATAGCTATTAGATATAAATATTTTTATTGATATAACTGTATAAAAAAAAGGGGCACCTAACCTGCCCAAAAACAGAAACTCATTTGATAATATATTGTTACATAACATAAAAACCTGACATCCATCATAAAAACAGACACAGATTATAAATCGATACACTTGAAAGTGTAAAAAATAAATGAACAGTTTCAAGATGAT
>DGOT01000119.1:2016-2676 GCA_002389465.1 Bacteroidales bacterium UBA4459
ATTTTATGTTAGAATTTTCGGTCAGCCATCCTCCATTTCTATGATTTTATAAAGGAACTTTTTATGTCTACACCATCTTCAATTTTCCGAGCAGATTTATTCAAAGATAAAGTTGCTATTGTAACGGGTGGTGGAACCGGGATTGGTCTTGCGATTGCCGAAGAGCTTGTCAAAGGAGGTGCAAAGGTAGTAATTGCATCGCGTAAAATGGAACGCTTGGAGATAGCAGCCAAAGGTTTGAGCCACGACTACAATGCCGAGGTTATACCAATTTCCTGCAACATTCGCGAAACAGAACAGGTAGAGAATTTATTTGAGCAGGTGTTAGAGAAATACGGCAGAGTTGATTATGTGATTAACAATGGAGGAGGGCAGTTCCTTACAGCGGCAGAAAGTATTAGTGAAAAAGGCTGGAAAGCGGTGATCGACACCAATCTAAATGGAACCTGGAACATGTGTATAACAGCAGGCAATAAGTGGATGCTTAAAAACGGCGGAAAAATTATTAATATTGTTGCCGATATGTGGCGAGGATTTCCCGGCATGGTGCATACTGGTGCGGCAAGAGCAGGCGTAGTAAACCTGACTCAAACATTGGCTATCGAATGGGTAGCCTCTAAAATCACCGTGAATTGCGTTGCTCCTGGAGTCATTTGTTCC
>DGOT01000111.1:0-1536 GCA_002389465.1 Bacteroidales bacterium UBA4459
TGTGCTTCGGGCAGCGGATAAGTTCCTTCCTGCTCAATAGGGTTTTGTGTTGCTAATACAAAGAAAGGGGCTTCTAACTGATATGATACACCGGCTACGGTAACTGCTTTTTCCTGCATGGATTCAAGCAGGGCCGATTGTGTTTTCGGCGGGGTACGGTTGATCTCGTCAGCCAGAATAATGTTGGCAAAAACGGGCCCTTTTATGAACTTGAATTTCCTATTTTCGTCCAGTATCTCCGTACCGATGATATCGGAAGGCATCAGGTCAGGGGTAAATTGAATCCTGCTGAACGACAAGCCAAGTGCCTGCCCAATGGTGTTGATAAGCAAGGTTTTTGCCAGACCGGGAACGCCAACCAGCAAAACGTGTCCCTGGCTAAAAATAGAGATCAGGGTGTTTTTAATGGTTTCGTCCTGTCCGACAATTATCTTTCCTATTTCTTCTTTTAAGCTTTTATATTTTTCAACAAAAGCATCAACAGCTTCAACATCTGATTTATAGTTCATTTACTGTTAATTTTCGGTTACGGTCATTCGTTTATCTTGGGTGCCAATCGTTGGCGAATTCGCATTTTTTATAGCGGTCGACAATCCTGATATAAGTTTTTTCCGCTTTATTATTGATCCATTCATCAACGATTCTCTTTTGCTTGTCCTGCAAAGCCCAACCCTGAATTTTTGAATAATCGTCTTTCAGATTAGCTCTGTGTGGAGCTGTTCTTTTTACCAGTTTCAGAAGGCGGTATGCATCTTTCTGGTCTTCTGTCTTCATTGGTACGGGATTGGATATTTCATCCACTTCCATTTTCTCGATCGTAAATGACACCTGGGCATCCAATTGTTCCGCTTCAAAAGATGTGCCTCCAGTGTATTGGTTGATCAGCAACCCGCCGCTGTTTTTATTTTCGGCATCGGAAAACCGGGCAACGGCTTCTTCGAAAGTTATTGAATCCGACCTGATCAACCGGGCAACACTGTCGAGTTCGTTACGTGCTTCCATTAAATCTTCGGGCGAAACTTTCGGTGTGAGCAATATGTGCCGCACGTTGATGTAATCACCTTTTCGCTCAATCATCTGAATGATGTGGTAACCGGCTTCAGTTTCCACCACATTGGATATCTCTCCTTCTTTCAATTTGTAGGAAACGGCCTCAAACTGAGGATAGAGCTGTCCTCTTCCGTAGAAACCAAGCTCGCCGCCTTTTTTTGCCGAGCCCGGGTCCTGGGAATACAAAATGGCCAGCGTGGAGAAGCTTTCACCTTTCAATATCCTGCGTCTGAGATCGAGCAACTGCTCTTTCACTCTGATCTTTTCTTCTACATTGACAGGAGGCTCTTTAACAATTTCAGCAATCACATACTCTGTTTTGATCAATGGGATACTGTCCGTTGGTATTGACCTGTAGAATGATCTGATCTCGGAAGGTGTTACCGTAACGTTTTGTACGATACCGCTCTGTACCTGCTGTGTAATCAACTGATCTTTAACTATTTCGTAAAGCTCCTGTTTGATCTCATATAATGTTTTGTTGTA
>DGOT01000111.1:1578-6311 GCA_002389465.1 Bacteroidales bacterium UBA4459
AAGTTCGGCATCCACCTGAGCATCACTTATCTCAATACTGTCCACTTCAGCCTGTGAGATCATTAGTTTTTGATAGAGTATATCTTCCAGTATGGCACACCTAATGTCCGAAGCATTTCCACTGATCCCTCCCTGCATCCGGTAAGTTAAATATTGTGTTTCTATATCAGATTCGAGAACGATGTTTTTACCCACAACAGCCACTACCTCATCAACAATATATTCATTATCTGTCTGGGCCATTATTGCGGAAGACCCGACAATCAGGAACAGCAGAACGAGAGCAGCCCGGATAAATCCTGCACATCTCCTTTTCAGGTTTTTCACTCTAAGTATATTATTCATTATAATAAATTTCAAATTCCTTTTTTTCCAGCGCGTTTTGATAAATGTCATCCCGCATTTTCTTTATCAACTCTGTTTTTCGTTTGTTGATAATGATGTTCCGTATATTTCTGTATTTCAATTCAAGCGGTGAAATATCATCTTTGATCTTATAATCGAAAAACTTCACAAGATACACTTCTTCCGCCTTGTTCAACCTTATAAATTTATTTTCTTTCAGGAACAACTCCTGGTTATATGTTTCGATAGGAATGTATTTCTGCAGCTTGTTAAACCTAACCCAGTTAGCCGTATCAAGGTAATATAAATCGGCATACAGCTCGCATAACACCTCAAGCGAATCGAGCATCAGCGAGTCAGGCAGCTTGATTACGGAATTGATATTCAGGTTCTGTTCCGCGTCTTTATCGAGAACAATGTAGAACACTTTGACAATGTTTTCTTTTAACTCAAAATTGGATAAATGATTGTTGTAATAATCTTTTATCTCCTCTTCAGACACAACGGTATCGAGGTTTTGCTTTATCCATTCACTCTCGTATTTGAAAGTAATGAGTGAGTTTTTATAGTCTCTGAGTTGCTGGTCAAAATTCAGCTGCCCTCCAGTCAGATTTTTCTCTGCCTGCTGCACCATTAAGGTTGTCTTTACCCAGTTGTTTACAAAATTCCGTACCAGAATGATGCTGTCTTTCGGCGAAGTCCCATCCGGAATGAGGTCCTTCAATTCTGCTTCGTAAAAGTACTCATCTCCCACCCTGGCGAGTACGGTTTCCTCTTTATTAAGCAGAGGGTACTTACAGGCATGCAGTATAAGGAGCCCAAATACGGCAAACAAAATGAGTTTCTTTGACAATTCTTTAGTTATTTAGTTGTTTCGCAAGCAGCTTCTGTAGAACCTTTTCATTGACGGTCACAGGATACTTTTCCCGCAACTCTATAATCCACTCTTTTTCAAGATATGTCTGATAGTCCGCTGTGGCAAGCCCCCTGGCCTCATCTAGTTTTTTCGGTTCGGGATCCAGTGTTTTTCGCACTTTAACAAATACTACCAAATTTTCCACATCTGAATTGATCTGATCGGAAAGGCCAACTTTCCAGCCGGTCTGATCGACATATTTATTATCTCCTTTTTCATAATAACCGGGCTTAATATTCACCAGTTTTTTAATGGAATCCTGTTCCAGAGCAAGTGCAATATCGCCATCGCTATCATATTTCATGATAATTTCTTTTACCTTATCCGTCAGAGTACGATCTCTGATTTCGTAAACAGTTGCATCCACCCGCTCGTTCCACATGTACTGATCGCTTCGCCCGTTGAAAAACTTTTCGAGCCCCACCGTATCAGTAACTGCTTTCGACCACACCTCCTTATCGGTCAGGTTGAATAACAGGATGCCATCGTGATACTCCTGCATCAGATCTCTGAACTCAGGGTAGTTATTTTCAAGGTTTTTGTCTTCATAAGCCAGACATGTCTCGTCAACAAAACCTCTGAATTGTTTATCAAGGTATGCCTTCAGATTTCCCTTTTCCTGCCTTGACTGATTTTTTTTAACGTATTCAGCAAAATCGTACTGCGTATATTTTTCCTTGCCGATTTTCAGTACGGTGCTTGTCATCATTTTTAGGCTGTCGGCAACGAAAGTAGCATCAAAAACGGAAGTGTCGATCATCTGGTATACCTCGTCCTTAGCCTGTTCGTAAACCTTAAACCCGTTTTCGGTTTTTATTTTACTGATCACGGCTTCTTCACTTTTTCTGGCACGCTGGTCTTTGGCTATCCTTTCTTTCAGGTGAGGCGCTTCTTTTTCAAACGTACCGGGTGTGTCGCGGCTGATTAGTTTTACAATATGAAATCCGTACCTTGTTTTTACGGGATCCGAAATCTCATCTATATTCAGTTTATTGATCACTTCAACAAATTCAGGGACTACCCTGTTACATGTAAACTTGGAGAGCTTTCCGTTGTTAGCAATCGAGCCCCTGTCTTCAGAATACTTTCTGACAGCATCTTCAAATTTCATTCCCTCCTTAATTTTTTGGGCAATGTTGTTAATCTTTTCCGCTTTTCTGACGGAATCAGCGGCACTGGCATCAGGCCTCAGGGCAACAAAAATGTGCGCTACCTGCACAACGCCCATAGCATTTTGTATATCGTTTACCTTTAACAAATGATAACCATATTTTGTACGTACGGGCGATGAAATACTGTCCAGAGGTGTATTGTATGCCGCTGTTTCAAAAGGGTAAACCATATTGAACACGGTAAAGTAACCGATATCACCTTTATTCCCGGGCATAAATGATTGTTTTCCAGGTATCTCTTTACGGTCTTTTGCCGATGGGTCATCCGAATAAGCAACGGCTGCTTCGGCAAAATCAAGGCCGTTGATAATTTCCTTTCTGATTTCCGTAATCTTATTGTAGGCCTTCAGGGTGTCTTCGGCAGGAGCGTCTTCATCCACAATAATCAGAATATGGCTGGCACGTAAATCTTTCAGCATCCTGTTATACGCCTCTTCCAACAATGCTTCGTTAACTGCTTCATCAACGAAATAAGGCTTGGCTAATTGCTCCCTGTAACTACCCAGCTCCCTATTAAAAGCTTTAGAAGTATCCATTTTCAACTCTTCGGCCTGCTTCACTTTCAGTTTGAAATTTATGAACAGATCAAGATACTCTTCAACGGAACTATTCTCATAAGCCGTTTGTGTGTTATTCTTGTTATACACTTTCAAAAATTCCCCAACGGAAACTTTCTCATCGCCAATGGTCATAAGGGTTTTGTCATCAAATGAGAATTGAGCAAAAAGCATGCTACTGCCCAACAATACTAATGTTACTAAACCTAATACTTTCTTCATACTTTTCATTCGATTATAATTTATCATGTTTATTTCTTTCTACTGTAATTGGGTGCTTCACGTGTAATGGTAATGTCGTGCGGATGATTTTCAACTACACCGGCTGCTGTAATCTTAATAAACCGCGCTTTTTGCAAATCGGCAATGGTTTGGGAACCGGTATATCCCATACCCGAACGCAGGCCGCCCACCATTTGAACAATAACCTCATTCAAAGAACCTTTGTAAGGCACTCTGCCCACAATTCCTTCAGGAACTAGTTTTTTCAGATCGTCTTCAGCATCCTGGAAATAACGGTCTTTTGATCCTTCTTTCATGGCTTCTACTGATCCCATGCCCCGGTATGTTTTAAACTTTCTGCCATCGTAGATAATTGTTTCTCCGGGTGATTCATCAACACCGGCAAACAACGACCCGGCCATGATCGTATCAGCACCCGCGGCAATAGCCTTAACAATATCACCTGTGTAACGGATTCCACCATCGGCAATGACCGGAGTACCCGATCCTTTTACTGCCTGAGCCACCTCGTAAACCGCTGAAAGTTGCGGAACACCTACTCCGGCAATAATACGTGTAGTGCAAATGGAACCGGGGCCAATGCCCACTTTCAACGCATCAACGCCTACGGCCAGTAAATCCACAGCTGCGTCAGCTGTTGCAATATTTCCCACAATAAGTTCAACACCCGGATAGTTCGACTTTATCAGTTTAGCCATGTCCAGAACACCTTGCGAATGACCGTGAGCCGTATCAATTACGATGGCATCCACATCAGCATTAACTAGTGCGTCAACTCTTTTCAAAGTGTCTGCGGCAATACCCACAGCAGCTGCCACACGAAGTCGTCCTTTTTCATCTTTGCAACTATTGGGGTGCGTTGCGATTTTTAATATGTCTTTGTATGTAATTAAACCTACTAATTTATAATCCTCATCCACAACCGGTAATTTCTCTATTCTGTGTTCCTGCAGAATATCTGCAGCCTCCTCAAAGTTAGTGAACTCAGTTGTAGTAATTAAGCCCTCTTTTGTCATGGCAGATTGTACTTTTTTGCCATGATTACGTTCAAATCGTAAATCGCGGTTGGTGACAATACCGACTAATTTATTGGTGTCATTTACTACCGGGATACCGCCAATACTGTATTCTTTCATTATATTCAACGCATCCTGAACAGTAGCATCAACACGGAGCGTAATCGGGTCGAGGATCATCCCGTTTTCAGCTCTTTTCACTTTCCGGGTTTCGTTAGCCTGCCGTTCGATAGTCATGTTCTTATGCAAAACACCTATTCCGCCTTCCTGTGCCATGGCAATGGCCATCTTCGACTCGGTAACTGTATCCATGGCTGCCGAAATAATGGGAACCTTTAGTGAAATATTTCGTGAAAATTTTGTCGAAAGGTCAGCTTCCCTGGGTAGAACATTTGAATGTTCAGGGACCAGCAATACATCATCATATGTAAGGCCCTCTCCTTTAAATTTTTCTTTATCGAAAGACATGTTCAGAAAGTTTTAA
>DGOT01000087.1 GCA_002389465.1 Bacteroidales bacterium UBA4459
ACTTTTTGTTCGAGTGGTCCGGGTGGGCAATCGGTCAACACAACATACTCGGCCATTCGTTTGACACACATACCGACAGGCATTGTCGTTAGTTGCCAGGATGAGAAGTCGCAGATTAAGAACCTGGCAAAAGCGATGAAAGTACTCCGTTCCAGATTATATGAACGTGAGTATGCTAAATATCTGGAAGAAATGTCAAGTAAACGGAAAACAATGGTGTCTACAGGTGACAGATCGGCTAAGATAAGAACATATAACTGGCCGCAGGGAAGGGTTACTGACCATCGTATTAACCTTACCATGTATAACCTGCAACAGGTTATTGACGGAGATATCCAGGAACTGGTAGATAAGCTGCAGATGGCTGAAAATGCCGAGCGCCTGAAAGAAGGTTTTGAGGAGTAATTAACAAATAAGCGGTAACGTGAATTATCAACAACTTTTCAGCTTAATTAAAAAAAAACAATCTTTCCTGTGTATTGGTCTTGATACGGACATTCGTAAAATTCCACAACACCTGTTAGCGGAAGAAGACCCTGTTTTTGAATTTAATAAAGCCATCATTGATGCAACGCACGATTTAGCAGCAGCCTATAAACCTAATCTTGCTTTCTATGAATCAATGGGGCCTGAAGGCTGGAAAAGTCTACAGAAAACTGTTAATTACATCAGAAACAAAACCAGCGATATATTTCTGATTGCCGATGCCAAACGAGGGGACATTGGTAACACATCAGCTATGTATGCCCGAACTTTTTACGAAACTTATGATTTTGATGCGGTAACCGTTGCCCCGTATATGGGAAAAGACAGCATATCCCCTTTTCTTGAGTTTAAGGATAAGTGGTTCGTTTTATTGGCACTTACATCAAATCCCGGAGCTGCCGATTTTCAATATTTGAAAGAGGCACAATCCGGTAAAAGATTGTTTGAGCAGGTATTGGAGAAAGCACAAACATGGGCAACGAAAGACCAGGGGATGTTTGTTGTTGGCGCCACAAAAGCTGAATCTTTAAAAGACATTAGAAAAATTGTCCCTGACAATTTCCTTCTTGTTCCCGGTGTTGGAGCGCAGGGTGGCAGTTTGCAGGAAGTAGTGAAATACGGAATGAACGACCATTGCGGGTTGCTGGTGAATTCATCGCGTGGTATTATTTATGCATCGGACGGAACTGATTTTGCCGTAAAAGCCCGTCAAAAAGCCAATGAGGTAAAAAACGAAATGACTCATTATCTGGAGCAAGCTGGCTTGCTTTTATAAAAACTTCTCTTTTTGTGTTACGACTAGCTAAACAATATATTTTAATTGTTGTGTATGGTCAAATAATACCTTCCCGGGGATTCAATTTGAAACTCAAATCGTTTAAAATTTCGCGAAGTATACATTTTATTCCAGGAGAAGTACGTTAACCTACATGTAAATGGAAAACTAATATTCTCAAATCCTACATTGTTACCGTTCCAGAACTCAGTTCCGCTGGAAGCTATTGCTTTAAAGTCAGACTTGCTAATGTCATCATTACTGTTCAGATATATCTGAATCGTTATTTGGTTTCCCTCTCCCTGGCGCTGGAAACTGTAGCGTTCAATTCCGGTCTTTTCCAGCACCTTTGGCTCTTTAGGCACTTCACCCATGTAATTGTCGTTATCCCAAAGGCCTTCTTTTACAATAAATTGGTCGTTTTCAACATACATATATTTTCCTGCCCCGTGTCTTTTCCCATTTTTCCATTCGCCTTCATAAACTTCTCCGGTCGACCATGTATAAGTTCCGGTTCCATCAGGGTATCCTTTCTTAAAAAAGCCTTCGTATCTGTCAAAACCCTTAGCCACACCTTCGCCGTTAGCAAGTCCTTTTTTACAATCGCCTACATATTGATCGGCAATAGCAGGCAGTAACACTTTGCATTGTTCCTGAGACCGAAGGTCACTACCGGTAATGATAAAGAAACCGGAAAGAATAAGAAGATAAAGGACTCTCATATCATCATATTATTTAGTTGTTATTTAGATTAACGACCCAATTTCCGGGTTGCGTAATCTGGAACTCAAATCGGGTATATACACGGTTAGTTCCTGTTTTATTCCATGAACTGTAGCTGACTTTGCATGTAAAGGGAAAACTGACCGACTCAAAGCCGACTCTTCCAGGCGATTCGAACACGCTGCCACTGGTAACTGCGGCAGAGAAATTTTCCAAATCAGAATTATTATTACCGCTCAGGTAAAAATTGATAACAACCTGGTTTCCGTCCCCTTGCCTTGTGAATGTGTATTTCTCAATACTTGTAGAAGCCAGTACTTTTGGCTTTTCAGGAACGGGCCCAATGTATTTATCTTCTTTCCACACGCCAGTCATACCCACAGGTTCTCCATCTTGTGTATATGAATAAGTGCCAATTCCATGGCGTTCTCCTTCAAGCCATTCGCCATCATATACTTCCCCTGTTGACCATGTATAGGTTCCCTGCCCGTTTGGATAACCTTTTTTGAAAGAACCAACGTAACGGTCGGTACCAATAGCTGTACCTTTGCCATGTGCCAATCCTTTTTTACATTTTCCCATATACTGTCCGGCAATTTCTGGCACTAAAACTTTACACTTCTCTTGCCCTGCGATTCCAAGAGGAAATAACAAAGCAAGAAATAAAATAAACAGTTGATTTTTGGTTGCGATTAACATATTTAAAAGTTTTGAAGAAAGATTGTCAGATTCCCTCAATGATCGTAGTCCAGTTGTGCTTGTCTTTAACCTCTCCCTCCTGTATTCCCCTTAACGTAATGTAGAGTTTAGTGGAATAGGGCCCCGGAACATCTCCGTACTCAATAGTTTTATCCGTTGAGCGGTCATAAATTTTCCCAATAGGACTGATAATAGCTGCCGTACCGCAGGCGCCAGCTTCTTCAAATGTTTCAAGCTCTTCTATTGGCACTCGCCTCCGTTCCACACTCAACCCTATATCTTTGGCTATTTGTTCCAGACTCATGTTGGTTATGGAAGGAAGAATGCTCTTTGATTTTGGTGTGACGTACGTTTTATTCTTAATTCCGTAGAAGTTAGCAGGACCAGCTTCGTCAATATATTTCTTCTCCAGAGCATCCAGAAAAAGTACGGAAGCAAAACCTTCGTCATGAGCTCTTTGTGAAGGCCGCATCCCGGCAGCATAATTACCACCTACTTTGATGTGTCCTGTTCCCAGTGGGGCAGCTCTGTCAAAATCCCGTACCACCTCAATGGCAACAGGTTTAAATCCTTCTTTAAAATAAGG
>DGOT01000011.1:0-5048 GCA_002389465.1 Bacteroidales bacterium UBA4459
AAGTTTTTATCTGCCTTTGATTCTTTTCTTATTTTTGGCACTTGCTGAATCACCTGATGGTTTCAGTGTTTTGATTTTGTAAAGATGCTGTAATGGACACTATGTACGATGTACTAATTATCGGTAGCGGGCTGGGAGGCCTTGAATGCGGAACTATCCTCAGCAAACACGGATATAATGTATGCGTCCTGGAAAAAAACTCTAAACTGGGTGGAACACTACAGGGATTTAACAGCCACGGCTGTCGTTTTGGAACAGGCATGCATTACATAGGGAGTCTTGATAAAGGGCAGGTTATTGACAAAACATTTCGTTACCTGGGAATCAGAGACCAGCTGAACATGAAAAGAATGGATCCGTTCGGGTTTGATGTGTTCCATATCGCCGGAAAAGAATATGCCTGCCCGATGGGGATGGAAGCATTTAAAGAGCAGCTATATTCCTATTTCCCCAAGGAAAACGAAGCCATATCTAAGTACGTATTGGAAATGAAACAGGCAACCGATGAGGTTGACTTGTACAACCTGCGCCCCATAAACAGCTCAATATCCGGCAACAACAAATCACTAAGTAAAGGTGTATTTGGATTGTTAGATGAACTTACACCCAACCGGGAGTTGCAGAACGTACTTGGCGCCCATAATTTTGCATATGCCGGGCAAAAAGAAAAAACGCCTTTTTACACGCATGCGCTCATCCAAAAGCATTTTATCGACAGTGCCTGGAAATTTGTGGATGGCAGCGAGCAGCTAACCAATCTGCTGGCCGGAAAAATACGGGAAGCCGGCGGAACAATTATCAACAAGGAAAAAGTTACCGGATTCATGCATGAGGAAGGGAAACTTACAGGTGTAAAAACTGCCAACGGTCATGCGTTCCGGGCTAAACACTTCATTGCCAACATCCATCCGGCTTTAGCAGTTCAGATGCTGGACGAAAGTCTGCTGCGTCCCTCCTACCGCAACAGGGTAGCCCGTCTGGAGAATACGATCTCGGCTTTCAGTCTGCACCTCACGCTCAAAGAAAACACATTTAAATACCGGAATAACAACTACCATTATTACAAACATCCCGATGTATGGTACACCTCCTACTATTCGGAAAAGGCCTGGCCTGAATTCTTCTATTTATTCGTCCCGGCAACTTCAGGGCAGGATAAGTATGCCAGATGCCTCAGCATACATACGTACATGAAATTCGACGAGGTGGCCCAATGGAAAGACTTGCCGTTGCGGCACCGCGGCGCAGATTACGAAGCATGGAAAACAGCCAAAGCGGAAAAACTGCTGCAACTGGTTACAGAACAGTTTCCGGAATTGAAAGGGAACGTAACCGGAATGAATGTAAGTACGCCCCTGACATTCCGCGATTACATCGGCACGCCCAATGGAGGTATCTACGGCACTTTGAAAGATTTTCATCAACCCATGGCATCTTACGTGGGGCCGAAAACAAGAATTCCCAACCTGTTTTTTACAGGCCAGAACCTAAATCTGCACGGCGCACTGGGCGTAAGCATGAGCTCCCTACTCACCTGCGGAGAATTGATTGGCCTGAATCATTTAATTGAACAAATAAATGAAGCGTAAAAAAAGACATATTTTTAGAAGGATCTTACTCATTTTGCTCTTACTCATCGTAGGATTTATTGTGTATTATCAAATTGCTACGCGTATTTTACCACCTGACATAAAAAACAAGCAGGCATTGAAGCAGGAAGTTATTCAGCGGACTAAAGACACCCGGATTATCAACAACCATAACTGGCTGCGTAAATCCAAATCAGGGTTGTGGGAGATGCGTTTGCAGGGGCAACCCTTCGACCTGGGGGTTTACAACGGAAAACTTACCGAAGACCTGATTAAAATTCAGGAACTTGCCTTTGTGGAGCAGATCAACAAAATTGTCCCATCGAAGAATTATTTAAAGTTTCTCAAATATTTCATCGGCTGGTTCAACCGAGATATTGATACATACATCCCCCAGGAATACCTGGATGAGATTTACGGCATTTCGTTTTCGTGTTCCCACGAATTTGATTACATCAGCCCGGTATATGAGCGCATGTTAAACTACCATGCTGCCCACGACATAGGGCATGCCCTCACCGATCTTGCACTAGTGGGATGTACTTCCTTTGCCGTTAACATGAACGGAGACAGCAGTAACCTGCTTGTCGGGCGTAATTTCGACTTTTACATCAACGATGATTTTGCCAAAAACAAAATCGTTGTTTTTGTGGAACCTGACAGCGGCTACCGTTTTATGTACGTCACCTGGGCCAGCATGATGGGCGTGGTGAGCGGCATGAATGAACAAGGCCTGACGGTCACCATCAATGCAGCAAAATCCAATATCCCAACCAAGGCGGCCATTCCTATTTCCATCCTTGCCCGCGAGATCCTGCAATATGCTTCCAATTTCAATGAAGCCATTGCCATTGCTAAAAAACGGCATACTTTTGTGTCGGAATCTTTACTGATCGGATCAGCTAACAACAATTCGGCACTTATCATTGAAAAGTCACCGACAAAAATGGGTATTTACACTACTGGTAATGATTACCTTGTTTGTTCTAATCATTACCAGAGTGAACCATTTGCCCGTGATAAGTCCAATCTGGAAAACATAGCCAATTCAGCTTCGTTTTACCGCGAGGAAAGGTGTGAGCAGTTAATCACTGAAGTTGACAGCTCATTTACCTATCGTGATGCAGCCTTCGTTTTACGCAATCCATACGGACTTAACAACCAGAATATAGGTATCGGAAACGAAAAAGCAATGGCTCAGATGATCTCGCACCACAGCGTGATCTTTGAACCAGAGAAATTGATCGTCTGGGTTTCGACACAACCGTGGCAACTAGGCGAATATGTGGCTTATGATCTGAAGAAGGTGTTTCAACTGGATACGGTTCCCGGTGAAGACACTTACCTGAATGACACCTCGCTTACTCTTCCCGGAGACCCATTCATGCAAACATCCACTTTCGATGACTTTATGCAATACCGAAAATGGAAAAAGGTAATTGCTGAATACATCAAATCAAAAGAACGAATCAATAATGAGGAAAATTTCCTCAACGATTTTGTAAAACTGAACCCCGAATACTATTACGCTTACATGTTGACCGGCGACTATTATTCCATAATCGGGAATTCTGAAAAAGCGCTGGCATACTACAGGATCGCCCTCACAAAAGAGTTAGAAACCAAGCAAAACGAAACAGAACTCCGGGAACGGATAAAAGAAGCGGAAGAAGCTATAGCATATTAGTCAATATTATTTACCTTGCTACCAAATAACCCAAACAGCAATGAAAACTGACATTTTAATAATTGGCGCCGGCCCCTCAGGCACGATGGCCGCTGCCATGATCTGGAAGGCAGGACTGGACGCTATCATCATCGAAAAAGAAAAATTCCCACGCTATGTTATTGGCGAAAGTTTACTACCCCGTTGTATGAACCTGCTTGAAGAAGGGGGCTATCTGGAAGCTGTGAAAAAACAGAACTTTCAGAAGAAGTACGGTGCTGTATTTATCCGGAAACAAAATATATGCGCCTTTAATTTCAAAGAGCAATTCACCGAAGGATGGACGTGGACATGGCAGGTGCCGAGAGACGAATTTGATAAAGCACTGGCGGATGAAGCTCAAAAGAAAGGCGTTGACATACGATACCAAACGGAAGTTACGGATATTGAATTCCTCGAAAATAAACAACTGGTATACACAAAAAATAACAAAGGAGAAGAACAAATCATCGAAGCTGAATTTGTCATCGATGCCAGCGGCTACGGCAGGGTAATTCCACGATTACTGGGTTTGGATTTACCCTCAAATCTGGAACCAAGAAGCAGCCTGTTTACGCAAATTGAAGATGCGCATCGTCCGGATGGAGATGCCGGCGACCGGATCACTATTGTAGAAGTGGAACCGGGTGTCTGGATATGGATCATTCCGTTTTCCAATGGAAAAACCTCTGTCGGAGTAGTAGTGTAGTATCCCCCAAAAATAAGACAGTTTAAAAGTAGACAAATAATATTAATTTTAAACTGTTAAATATGAAGAGAAAAAGATTTACCCCCGAACAGATCAGTGCCATTTTGCGTGAGTACGATAATGGCAAAGATGTACAGACAATAGTCAGAGAACACGGTGTTAGCAGGGCCTCCTTTTATAAATGGCGTCAGCGTTATGAAGGCATGGATACCAAGTCTCTCAAGCGTCTCAAAGAGTTAGAGAAAGAGAACACGAAATTAAAGCATATGTATGCTGAACTAGCCCTGGATTTAAAAGTAGCAAAGGAGATCATCGAAAAAAAGCTATAAAGCCCTGTGTCAAGAAACAAGTAGTTCAGGAGTTGGTAGTGGAGAATGTATGTAGTATTCACAGGGCTTGTAAAATAATATCATTAAGCAAGGCTGGCTTTTACCATAAGCCAAAGCAACGGGATGATTCTGCAATTATAGCATCGCTAAATCAAAATGTAGAAGCACACCCACAGGAAGGGTTTTGGTTAAGTTATTATCGTTTCAGGAATCAAGGTTACTCATGGAACCACAAAAGAGTTTTTAGGATATATCAATCAATGGGTCTTAGTATGAGGCGAAAAAAGAAGAAGCGGCTACCAGCCAGGGTTAAAGAGCCATTACAAGTTCCAGAAACTATAAATGATACGTGGAGCATAGATTTCATGAATGACGCTTTAGATAACAAGCGAAAATTCAGGTCATTCAACATAATGGATGATCATAACCGAGAAGCATTACATGTTGAAATAGAGTACTCATTTCCAAGTAGCCGGGTGGTTTATATTTTGAACAGATTGACTAAAAAACGAGGGCAGCCGAGAAAAATAAGAATGGACAATGGCCCGGAATTTATTGCAAAAATATTACAGAACTGGGCTCAAGTCAAAGGTATCGACTTTCATTACATCCAACCTGGGAAGCCTACTCAAAACGCTTTTATCGAACGCTTAAACAGAACTTATAGAGAAAATGTACTAGATGCGTACATATTTGATAACTTAATGGAAGTGCGG
>DGOT01000011.1:5113-5433 GCA_002389465.1 Bacteroidales bacterium UBA4459
CTCCAAAACAATATGCTGATATTGATTTATTGAAAACTCTCGTACCTCGAGTTTCCAACAAGTCAACATCACAAAATCATCAAAATAATGAAAGAAATTTAGAAAAATGTCTACATTAGCTTTGTCTTACAATGGGGGATACTACAGTAGCACCTCCTGAATTTTATGACAGGCATGAAGGAAATTATGAAGAAAAACTCCGGAAAATACTGGCTGAAGAGAGCAACACGGCAGACCGTTTCAAAGAAGTTCCTTTAGCTTTTGATCCGGTTTTTATTAAAAGTTATTCTATTGCCGTAAAACAACTTTTCGGTAACGGT
>DGOT01000054.1 GCA_002389465.1 Bacteroidales bacterium UBA4459
TGAGAATGCTTATTTCCCTTTATTCATACCAAAATCCTTTTTTGCCAGGGAGGCTGCCCATGTGGAGGGTTTTGCCAAAGAATGTGCCGTGGTAACGCATTACAGGCTTAAAAATGACGGTAAAGGTGGAGTTGAAGTGGATGAGACGGCAAAACTTGAAGAAGAACTAATTGTACGCCCCACATCCGAAACAATCATCTGGGATACGTATAAGAAATGGATCCAGTCATATCGTGATCTCCCCTTGCTGATCAACCAGTGGGCTAATGTGGTGCGCTGGGAAATGCGAACGCGTTTGTTCTTAAGGACGGCTGAATTTCTTTGGCAGGAAGGGCATACGGCACACGAAACACGGGATGAAGCTGTTAAGGAAGCAGAACTGATTTTAGATATCTATGCCGATTTCGCAGAAAAGTGGATAGGTGTTCCGGTACTTAAAGGTGTAAAAACTCCCAGTGAACGATTTGCCGGAGCGGTAGAAACATATTGTATCGAAGCTTTGATGCAGGACGGAAAAGCATTACAAGCCGGAACTTCTCATTTTCTGGGTCAGAATTTTGCGAAGGCTTTTGATGTAAAATATTTAACAAAGGAAAACAAACTGGAATACGTTTGGGCATCTTCATGGGGAGTTTCAACACGACTCATAGGAGCTTTGATCATGGCGCATTCAGACGATAATGGCCTGGTGCTTCCTCCAAAACTGGCTCCCATCCAGGTTGTTATCGTTCCTATCTTCAGGAAGCCCGAACAATTGGAAGAAATTTCCCAAAAGGCTCAAACTATTATGGATGAGTTGAAAGCAAAAGGAATTTCTGTCAAGTATGACGATAGAGACACTTTCAAACCGGGTTATAAATTTGCCGAATGGGAATTGAAAGGTGTTCCGGTTCGCCTGGCTATCGGACCACGTGACATGGAGAATGGAACCGTAGAAGCAGCACGCAGGGATACATTGGAAAAAGAAACCCTGTCGATGGAAGATATTGCCGTGAAAATAGAACATCTGCTCGAAAACATTCAGGATAATATCTACCAGAAGGCCCTTTCGTTCAGGGATGCCAATACGTTTAATGTAGATACGTGGGACGAATTTAAAGAGCGCATCGAAAAGGGAGGGTTTGTGTGGGCTCACTGGGATGGCACGGATGAAACCGAAGAAAAAATCAAAGAAGAAACCAAGGCTACTATCCGTCTGATTCCTATAGATGGCAAGCAGGAAGAAGGTGTATGTATTTATACGGGAAAACCTTCAAAACAACGGGTTGTTTTTGCCAAAGCATATTAGCAGGGGCTGCTTGTGACGGTTATGCGTACTTCTATTCCCACTCTTTTTCTGCCTTGTTGATTACCTTGTCAATACGAAGGAAGTTATCCCAATACCTTTCCTTGTTCATCTCCGACCAGTGAATGTATCCATTCATATACTGATAAGTTTGTATCTGGCACACAATGATCAGTAGCAAAGTCAGTGTTGTCAGAAATTTTCTGAGTCTGCTTTTTTGCAGAAGTAATGAAAAGAGAATGAAAAAGTAGGTATAGTATTCAATCATCACCCTTTGCGAAAAACTCCCACCGTAATACCACAGCCACCACGAAGAAAGAATGTAAACCACAAGAGCAAGAAAGGCCAATAACGTATAAAACCTGAATTTATCTTTGTATAAAAAGATCAATCCAAACAGGGAAAGGAATAAAATAGGTGTATAAATGAAAAAACCTTTCCGGTACGAGAACATAAAATCAATGGGATGAGGAGACAGGAAGTTAAATCCCTCATTTGTATATGAATAAACAATGAAATGGCCGGTTTGTAGTTTGTAAATAATGAATTGAATGGAAACAATGCCGAAGAAAATCAAAGCTCCGAAACCTAATGCCTTCCAGTGATTTAGCAAGTATTTCAAGCCGCTCTTTAGATTGTCAGAAGTTTGTGCCAAAAACGGGAGGCTGAAAACAACCAGAATATTTATGGGCCTTATAAGCGCAACAACTGCCAGCGCGAAAACGCCCCAGAAAAAATATTTTTTTCGAGGTGTATTAAAAAACTTCAGAAAACAGTAAACGAACAGGTTGACAAAGGCAAACGAAAAAATATGTGACATCATAGATTCGGAAACAACATAATGGAACATGTTGGTGCCGAGCGCAACAGCAGGAATAGCCAGGGCGATTACTCTTTCGGAGAAATGGTAAGACCGGAGTATTTTTACCATAAAGAACAAACCCATCAGGGCATAAAAAATGGTTCCGATTTGGGCGAAAATCCGGTAATAAACAGCGTAACCGTCAAGTGGTAAACCTTTAAGAAAATTTGTGATGTGCCCGATGGTAAAAAACGGAACTAAACAAAGAGATGTTCCCACAAAATACTTGTTCACGGCATGTCCGTTAATTTTCGTAACAAATCCTTTGTTGATGTTTGCATTTATGCTGTCGTTGTTTACCTGTTCAATAAAATCAAATTGAAGGTCATGATAGATAAAGATAGCGGGCAGATATGCATAATAGCCGTTGCCGTCAGAAGTTACAATCCGGCTCCACCTGCTATCACTCCAGTTCAAGTTTGCACTCACCCAGATAAGGATGACAGCTGTTACCAGATAACTGTAAAGAGTGTATTTCTTTTTACTGTTCAAAACTAATCTTCGAGTTTAATCAATTCTCCCGTGCCCTTCTGGTCGAGTGTAATATCGAATGGGTTTCCGGTATAATAAACGTTCCCGATGTTTTCAATAGTTACACCCAGTGTTTTATGGGCATATACGTACACATCGTTACTACTTCGGTTGTTCAAATATACAAAGTCGGTGATGAGTGCCCGATTATCAATCAATCCGAAGCTATTTGAATATACGTAACAGACATTGCAGTGTCCTTTCATTTTAATATCAGCTGTACCGAAATGAAGGTTACAATGTAAAAATACAGCATTAACAGCAAACCTGATTTCACCGGCGCCTTCTTTAACATCAATCACGAGGTTGTCAGTACGTATTGTGTCAGTACTTGTAATATTTCCGATCGATCTGTATTCGATGGTGTCAAGTTGTGTAAAGTTCAGGTAAGCAGTAACCGGTACGTCATAGCTTCTGACCCAGTTGCAACTGTTGTTGTTACTAATGGTTAATACACTGTCGTTCACTTCGGCAACAATCTTTTTCATCAGTTTATCGCCGGCTTCAATAGTCAAATTATTTGTAGCTGATGATTCCAGAACCAGATTAATATTGTCGTGCAAAACCACCGTATGAAATCCGGTTATCGCCCTGTCTTCCGTTGTCACCTTGCCTGTACTTTTAAAGCAATCCGTTACGGACGTTTTCTTACACGAGAAAACGGTAAGTAAAAACAGAAAAACGGCTATATGTCGAATGAGTCTTTTCACAAATGTTTAATTTTTCTTTTGTAAACAAAGTTCAGTTTATAGCCCAGGCCAAACCCAACATATTCAGCCTTACCCCAGTTTGTATTCAGCACAATTTGGGCGAATAACTGATCAATAAAATAGTATTTAAGTGTGAGCCTCTGATAGACTTCACCTTCGCTCTCTTCGACAGAGTACAAATAAAAGCCAAAGTTAAACATGAAGGTCAGTCTGGCAACCACAAGTTCATAGGCTGCGCTTATACCGGGTTTTACAGTTTGTAGTTTCGTTACTTCCGGGTCACCCATCCAGTTCAACAGGTATTTATCTGATTCATCATAAACAACGTCCATTCCCCCACCTATTCGGCTTTTGTAAGAGATTCTTTTTAAAACATTCACATAAAAGCTGTACACATTAAATTGTTTCCCGAATTGCTCGGTCATGTCTTTGCGTGCATATGTAAAAGAGAACTCTATATCCAGATCTTTTTTGCCATCAAATTCAAATGGATACAGTTCAGGGAGTATTTTTTTGTCGTAAAACGGGTTTGGTTTCTTCAGAAAAGTACTCATACCTATGTTGGCGGTAATGGTATTCAGACCATAGTTAGGAGTTTTTGTGGCACCATTCGAAAAATGGGTCAGGCCAAACCCTATCAGAATGGTAACCGACTTGCTCAAGTTTCTTCGGTATTCTGCATATACACTTCCGATAACATTAATGTGCGAACCGATCGCATAATTTTTATAGTTTTCGGTGCGGTGAAAATAATTGGTGAGGTAACCGAGGCCCAGGCCCAGCCTGAAATTCAGGCTTTGCTTTTTGTCATATACGATGGGAAAACTAATAAATGGGTACAAGGCAAAAGATGAGCCTATCTCTTCGAAGCTTCCTAAAGGCGAATACCAGAGGGTCAGCCCGATAACGGGATAGGCATATTCTGTTTCCCATCGTCTGGCACCCCATGTTGCCTGTTCAATGCTTAATTCAAAAGCGGGATAATGGGCCTGAAAACGATCTAATTCAAGGTGGTGGCTGTAAAGAAAACCATAGTGGGCTCTGCCTTCAACCATGATGTTGTACTTTGAGTATTTTCCACTGGCGGCCTGACCATATCCCTGGCTCATCAGAATTGTAAGGCTCAATAAAACCAGTAATTTCTTTATGGTATTTTTTTTATTCAAGTCGGTTTCAGAATGAACAACAAAATTAGAAGAAAAGGCTTACTCCATGTTTAATAACTTGTATAAGTTTGGTTGGTAAAAAATCTGCCCATATCAGTGAAACGATAAATTTTGTAATAACTTGCATTTTTTTAAAAGGAAGCTAAGGATTAACGTAAATGGAAGAAAAATTAAAGTCGTTTAAGCGGCTGTTACAGATAATGGATGACCTGCGAAGCGGCTGTCCATGGGATAAAGAACAGACGCTTGATAGCCTTCGTCACCTTACCATTGAGGAGGTGTATGAATTGTCGGATGCCATTCTGGAGAAGGACCTGGATGAAATTAAGAAAGAGTTAGGTGACTTGATGCTGCATATTGTGTTTTATGCCAAAATCGGATCGGAAAAAGGTGCTTTTAATATAACAGATGTACTGGATCATATATCGGATAAGCTTGTTCACCGGCATCCGCATATCTATGGCGATGTAGAGGTTTCCGGACCCGAAGACGTGAAAAATAACTGGGAAAAGCTGAAGTTGGAAGAAGGCAAAACATCGGTACTGGAAGGAGTGCCGAAATCAATGCCCCCCTTGGTGAAAGCATACAGGATGCAGGAGAAAGTGGCTGGAGTTGGATTTGAATGGGAACATACCCGACAGGTTTGGGATAAGGTGATCGAAGAGATGAATGAGTTGCAACGCGAAGTTGAAACGGGTGGCGATAAAGAGAGAATGGAGGATGAATTAGGGGACTTGCTGTTTGCCCTGGTAAACTATGCCCGTTTTATCAAAGTCAATCCGGAGGATGCCCTGGAGCGGACAAATAAGAAATTCATACGCCGTTTTCAGTATATCGAAACGGAATCAGTTAAAGAAGGTAAAACGCTGGACGATATGACGCTGCAAGAGATGGATGCTTATTGGAACAAAGCCAAAGAGCTTGGTCTTTAAAAAAAAAGAGAAAAAGGCGGGAAGTTGCTACAGTTGAAATTCCGCGTTAAAAATTTTGAACAATTTTCTTTAACCTTTTCACGGTTTTTACAAGAACAACAGTGCATTTTGCTTCGGCAGCGATTTGA
Organism: Bacteroidales bacterium UBA4459; assembly: GCA_002389465.1. Lineage (GTDB taxonomy): Bacteria > Bacteroidota > Bacteroidia > Bacteroidales > F082 > UBA4459. The sequence continues at coordinate 5,615 of DGOT01000054.1, forward strand.
TATGCCGGTGAGTCCTGCAATGTTTTACCCGGATTGCGGGTGTCTTTACCGATAATCAAAACATCAAACCCGGACGACAAGCTGATAATGTCTTTTTTAGGATGGTCACTCACATCCAGCCTGATATCGTACAGGGCTGTTGACTTCAGGTTTTGCAGGCTCTCCATAAGTAAGTTATCAGCTTTTCTTTTTTGCTGTTGGCTGTAATCCTTCGGAAGGAAACTGATCAGAACAATCCGGGCTTTTCTTTTTTCTGCTACAGCTGTTGCACACATCAGCATCAGGTTCAAATTATGGGTGTCTTTGATGTAAACCCCAATTTTTTCAGGTGTAAAATTATCCGGTTCAGCCTTTAGGTTCAATACGAGAAAGTCTGTATGGGAAGATTTCAATATCTGCGCAAAAACGGAGGTGTTCACATCTTTTGAATGCTTTGGAAACCCCATAACAATCAAATCACTGCCAATCTCCTGGGCTACATTAATAATTCCTGATGAAATTTTCCGTGAAGCACGTATGATAGGTCTTATTTGAATATTCTGCTTTTTAGCGATCTCGATACTGCGTTTTATGACTTCCAGTGTTTCTCCCGCATCCGACAGTGCTTCATAAAAGTCTATCTGTTCAGGCGTGTTCTTTATTGCCAGTACAGTTACTTCCCCTCCCTTTTTGGCCAGCAAAGTATTCGAAAACATCATTAAAGCGCTTTGTGTTTCAGGGTTTGAAACCGGAACCAGTATCTTATTCTTTTTGAAGAAAGAAAACCTTTTTTCAGTTTCCAGAACAATGTTCATCCCCTCGCGACCTGTTTTTTCTCTTTTTCTGGAATAGAAGAAATAGATCAGAGCACCGGCCACAATCAATTGTTGTCCCAAAGCCAGCGAAAATATATCCAATGTGAATAAAAGCCCGAGGTTAATGATCAGACTTAACTCGGGAAGAAGCCTTTTCCAACCGGCTTTTGGTTTCAAAGCGGGCTTGGTTTTGTAAAGCTTACGCATGGCCAATGATACCGGTAGCAGGGAGAGCAACAGGCTGAAGTTGGCAACTTTAGCAATTGTTTCCAGACTAAAAAATGCCAGCGCCAGGCTGGTCAAAACACCTCCGATGATGATGGATCCCTGGGGCTGTTTGGTTTTTTCGTTGAGTTTGCCGATCATATCCGGAAAAAACCGGTCCTTGCCCATGCTGTATGACTGTCGGCTCTGTGATATCAGCGTACTGCTTAATGCCCCTAGCGATGCCAGTATCCCGCCCAGCGAGATCACCATCCACCCTTTTCCACCGAAGCTTTTATTGGCGACAAGAACCAAAGGCGCATGGCTGTTGGCAAGTTCCTTCCATGGCACAGTCATTACGGACGCAACGGCAATCAGCGCGTAGATGGCAATGCTGATCAGCATGGCAAGTTTCATTGCTTTGGGAATGGTTTTTTCCGGCTCAATAATTTCATCGGCGTTGTTGGCTATTAACTGATAACCAAAAAATGAAATGTAAATAATAGAAATAGCTCCCAGCGTTCCCTGAAATCCATGCGGAAATTCAGGTTGGGTATTTTTAACATCCAGATAAAAAAATGATAAGATGATAAGTAATGCCAGAATGCCTACATTGCTCCATACAATAATGTTTTGAAGATTGAATTTCTTTTTGCCCTGCGGGCGAAGGTTGATCAGTGTGATTAATAAGGTAATTACAATAGCAATAGCCCGTATGACATACTGCGGCAGTTTTGTTTCTGTAAGCGATACGGTATATTCGGCAAAACCGATAGCGTATAAACTGCTGGCAAGAATACTTCCGATGGCCAGGAACCATCCGGTGGTAAAACCACCCAGACTTCCCAAGACATGGTAGGCATAGGTATATCCGCCCCCTGAGCGGGGAATAACACGACTTAGTTCGGCGAACATTAGCGTTGTTACAAAAGCAAGCGAACCACAAAGCACATAGGATAATACAACAGACGGCCCGGCAACATTGGCGGCAGCGCCGATCAGCACATAAATACCAGCACCGAGAAGCGCCCCTACGCCGATGGTGGTGGCGCCGAACAATCCGATTGTCCTGTCAAATTTAGGAGGTTTAATCTTTTTATTGAAAAGTGTTTGTATGTCCACAGTCTAAAGTTGTTTGAAGCAAATATAAGGAAATCAATACATTAGTTTAACGGCTAATTCGGTGTTTTACAAACACACAGCGTACCCGGCAACAGGTATCAAGCGACGGAAACATTATGCGGTGACGTAGAAGGGAGATTAAGCAAAAGGAGAAAAAAAGCAGTTACATTACGAATGCAATGGTGCCAACAACTGTACTGCAAATGCGTCCCCCGGTGAAGTCAAGAATTGCCCAAGGGAACAAAAAAAAAGGTGCCGAAAAAACGACACCTTTTTAATTAGAATTTAAAAATCTTTAGTGATGACTCAGATATTTAGCCACACCTTCTGCAGTGGCTTCCATAGCGTCATCACCTGGATGCCAGTCGGCGGGACAAACTTCACCATTATCTTCAAAGAATTGTAAAGCATCCGCCATACGCAGGGTTTCATCCACCGAACGGCCAAGCGGCAGGTCATTCACTACCTGGTGGCGTACAATACCTTGCTTGTCAATCAGGAATAAACCTCTGTAAGCAACGGCTTCACCGTGAAATACCATTTCACCTTCATCGTTGTAATCGTATTCGCCTGCTAAAACATCGTAATTTTCGGAGATGGTTTTCGACAAATCGGAAACAAGCGGATATTTCACCCCTTTAATTCCACCATCATTTTTTTCGGTATTGAGCCATGCCCAATGGGAGAAAGGAGAGTCGATAGAACAACCGACAACAGCAATATTTCTTTTATCAAATTCATCCATTTTATCCTGGAAAGCGATGATCTCTGTAGGACATACAAAGGTAAAATCCAAAGGATAAAAGAAAAATACAACGTGTTTTTTTCCAATATACTGCTCAAGTGAGAATTTCTCAACAAATTCGCCGCCATTTACAACGGCTGTTGCTTCAAATAGTGGAGCTTTTTTTCCAACTAAAACTGCCATAAGTAATTAATTTTTATTAGTTCGTATTAAAATTTGCCATGCAAAATTAAGAATAATTTTAAATAAGGAAACTAAATTTTTATACTATTTGGAAAGCTCAGCTCTATTGTTGATGAGGTTCACTAATTGCACTCTGTTTTTTACACCTGTTTTTTTATACACCCTGTAGCAGTGGTCTTTCACGGTTTGAAGGGAAATAAAGAGGCTTTCACTGATTTGCATATTCGACATGCCTTCGCAAATTTTTTCGATGATCTCCCATTCGCGTTTGGAGATTTTGTAATCCTTTATAAATGATGTGTAAGGCATCAGCTTTTCTGTTTTTTCAGATGTAATCAGGTAATTATTATTTAGATAGTTACCAAGAAAAAGAATGGCAGGTAAGTCAGCAGCAAAAAAGACAAAAATATATGCCCCTGCGTAGATAGGTCCTTCTTCGGCCAGGAAAAACAAGGCAACTCTTAATGTGCTGGCTGCAAGATTAATATGAGCAAAGACCATAATGGCTTTTCGAAAGCTCATTTGCTTAATCTTTAATCCTTTGATATATAAATAATAGAAGGCGATACATAAAGTGATAATTTCAATGGCTATAAAAACAAATTTCGCATGATCTGATACCCATTGTGCATTTTCTGATTTTTCCCGAAACAAATGGATGATGAGGTATCCATAGCCAAGAATAAGCAGTAGCATGAAGCCAAAGTACAGAATGGTAAGCGTGTTGGAAATGCTTCTGTTAACTATTTCAAAACTTAATTTAATAAACAGATACCACGCCGTGATAATAAAAGGAATACCGAGGTATGGAATGATGTTGGTAATGGTATGAGTTGTCGTTGTGGCCGTACCGGTCTCTTGTAAAATCCATCTAACAATTGCCATCCCTATAAGCCCGTAAAGGCCAAAGAAGAATACTAGTAGCTGGTGATAGAGATAGGTGCTTAGATAATTCAATCTGTAAGTTTTATTCATCCTATCGGTAAGCAGAATGGCCCATACACCGGCACTGATCGAAATAAATGCAAAAATAATGAAATATAATTCGTGTAACACCCTGCTATTATTGTTGAAGATTCAAAATTATAATAAAAAATGCCATAAAAGTAAATGGTCACTTACTACTTTAGTCGTGTTTTTTAGAAATCCTACTTTAGTTACTGTTCATTTTGGATTAACCGATATACATTTGTATGTTGTTAACCAAAAAAAATAGAAAAATGGAAAGTTCAGCTCAACCTTTAAACTACGATCTTCAGCCGACTGTTGGATCCTCCTACGGATTAAGTTGGGAAGTCATGAAAAGTAATTTTCTCGAATTGTTACTGGTGATTATCATTTATATTGCAGCAAGTATACCTATGGGGCTTGGCCGGGTTGGTGCCGAGGCGGCAGGGCTGGGAGCAGGCGGCGTGTTACTGGGACTTTTCAGTTTGGTATACGGTCTGTTTGTACTGGCACCATTGTCATATGGGATGGCTAATGTATTTTTAAAAGTGATCCGGGGAGAGAAATTTGATGTGTCGGATATGTTTGATTGTTACAAAGACAATTATTTGAACGTGGTATTAGCGAATCTCCTCACAGGTGCAATCGTTGTTGCAGGATTACTGTTTTTAATCATTCCGGGCATTATTTTTGCCTGCAAGCTGGCTTTTGTGCCTTACCTTGTGATGGATAAAAAGCTGGAGGTGATCGAAGCTGTAAAAACAAGTTGGAATATGACGAAAGGCCATGCCATGACCATCTTTTTGATCGGCTTGCTTGCAATACCAATTGTTCTTTTAGGCTTGATCATGCTATTCTTCGGGATACTGCCTGCTTCAATCTGGATTGAAGGTGCATCAGCTGCCATCTACCATGCCGTAGACAAGCGCTTGAATAATCATGCTGAAACAGAACCAGAGATAGCTGCTTAATTAACAAAAATTAGTTTAACAGTTTATTAAAACTCACCACGATCGGCATATTCCTCCGGAAGTCGAACAAGGTGAGTTTTCGGAGTTCGTAGTAACTTTTCCAATAGGTTTCCAGTGACCGGAAATAATTGATTTTCGACCTGTCGTTATCTATTTGTGCATTATTCAGTTCCAGCACATCGTTTACTTTACCTATCATATAGCGTTTCTGGGTTACTTCAAACCGTTTCTGTGCCACCGTATCCGATTTGGCTGCAATCCTCAATTGCTTTTTCTGCATGTTAAACTGCATCACTTTCAGGAAAACATTATGCTCAAAGTCAATCCGTTCCTGTTCTACCGTTGTAGCTACAAGGTCAAGGCTTGACTCGGCCATTTTGATGTTCCCTCTTGCTTTTCCCCAGTCGAGTAACGGTAATGAGATGCCCAGAGTTACATGTTCCTCATCAAGAGGATCTACATAGGCTGTTGATATATCGTTAGAGCTTTGCGTCAGGCCAAAAGAAGCAAACAGTTCGGCATCGAACCGGCCTTCCATTTTTGCCCGGTTGAGCTGGCTTTCGGCTTCCAGCATGCGCCTTTGGAACTCCAGCCCGGAAGATGTGTTGTTTTCCGCTTCAATGATTGCTTTTTCTACGGGAACATCGAAATAAGTGATGTTATCAGGAGGAATGAGTTTTACAGAGTTGTCATTTTTAAGACGGAGGTACGATTTAAAGACAAACAGCATATTTGCATAATTTAACTCGGAATTTTCAACCTCGGCTTCAGCCTGAAGCAGGTTCAGTTCCAGCTGCAACAGTTCGTTTTCGGCAATTTTCCCCAGATTATATCTACCCAGAGCTATTTTATACAGCGTATCATAATTGGCGTAATTTTTACCAGCAATGCCCAGCTCAATTTGTGCCAATAGCAGCGAAAAAAAATGATTAACTGCCGTAACCGCTACCTGTTCATTGGTTTCGATGTACAAACGTTGTGCTTCTTCAAACCGCATAGGTTCTATTTTTCTGTCCCACCGGTAGGCATTATAGGTAAACAGCGGTTGCCGGATGCCGACATTCACCATATTTGTGAGGTATTGTGTTACTGTAGAATCTTTGAAATTATTGTCCATGCGCTGTATTCCGGAACTCAGAAATACTTCTCCTCCCGAAAATCCGATCTTTTGATTCACGGACAAAGAAACCGAATAAGCTTGGAGATTCTGGGGTGTGTACACCGTACTCCCATCCTGCGAGGGAATGGCATTGAAACTTCGGTTGATATTTGGTAGCGTGGCATCCAGTTTTAATCCGGGTAAATAGGTAGCTTTAAAAGTACGGTAACTCCAGTAGCTTTGACGGTACCTGTGTTTGGCTATCTGGGCATCAGGCGATTGCTCCTGGGCGATTCTAATGACATCCTCCAGCTTATATTCAATTACATTTTGGCTGTTTGCAGTGGCGTTGATCAATAAAAAAATAATGAAAAAGATAGCCGGGAAACCTGAAATATAGTTAGATGCTTTCATAATCTTTATATGATGTCGTTAATCATGCCTGAGTGATTCCAACGGATCCTGCTCCGAGGCTTTTTTAGCCGGTAAATAACCAAAAATAATACCTACTGATGCAGCAACTCCAAAGGAAATGACAATGGACCAAAATGAAACAATTGTCAGAATATCTGTAGTAACTGTTATCACTTTAGCCATAATAACCCCCAATAAGATACCGATGAATCCACCGGTGATACTGATAAATGTTGCTTCAGCCAGGAACTGTAATACGATATCTTTTTTTGTAGCACCAGTAGTCCGCCTTACTCCTATTTCCCTGATTCGCTCCATAACGGAAGCAAGCATGATGTTCATAATACCGATCCCTCCAACGATCAGTGATATTCCGGCAATGGCTCCCAGCACTATATTAAAAATGTCTTTGGTTTTTTGCTCTTGTTTCAGCAGTAATTCAGGTACTTTAATTTCAAAATCCTCCACTCCCTGGTGTCTGCGTGCCATCATTTTCTTCAATAATTCCGCTGTAGCCGCCAGTTGGGTGCTTTCCTGAACCTGAACAACGATTTTATCCAGCTGGTTTTCTTCAACTCCGCTCCCTTCGTCGTTGGTTATCATCACACTCCCTCTGCCAAAGAAGAACGTATTCGAGCTGTTTAGGGATGCCTGGTTGATTAGCGACCTGTCTTTGTACCTGATCAGTAACGTCTTTATGGGCGTAAATACGGTTTTGTTGTAATCACTCAACCCCATATCTTCAGCTTTGTCATTAAAAGTGATCCCCTCCAGAACACCGATTACCCGTAACCAGATGTTGCCACATTTAACATGTTTTCCGATAGGGTTCACATTGGGAAACAACTTTGCCTTTACTTCAGGACCGATTACACAGACCGGTGATCCTTCATTAAGATGTTGATAACTAAATAATTTCCCTCGTTTAGCTTTTTGATTAAACACATCGAAAAACACCTCGGTAACTCCGGTAAGGTCTATACTTAGTTTCCTTCCGTTCCGTATGGCCAGCGTGGGATAGATGATCTCGGGACTGATTTTCTCCACAGTAGATATAGTACTTACGATATTCTCTGCATCTTTTAGCGTGAGTCCCGGTGAGAATTTCTTTTTCAATGTCTTGCCGGATTCTTCTTCCTCTCCGTTGGCATCGTTACCGGCGGTTTTTAGCGGGAGAATAACAATATTGTTGACGCCGACTAGTTTTATCTGTGCCAGTATCTCCTGGCGGGCCCCATTGCCGATAGCCATCATGGCAATAACAGCGCCTACGCCAAAAATAATTCCCAGGGCAGTGAGAATGGAGCGGAATTTATTGTTCATCACCGCTTCAAAAGAAATGGATAATATTTGAAGATATCTGTCCAAGAGGATTACAAATTTAAGAGAATGTTGGCTTGCCACACCAATCTGGATAAAAATCTGTGCATTGTTATTAAGTCATGATAAATATTAGCACCAATGGGATGTCATCTAACATCTTATTTCTATTTTTGGATAGTAGCTAATTAAGAAGAAAATACCGTTATGAATGTTCTTGTTTTAGGTTCGGGAGGACGCGAGCACGCCCTGGCATGGAAAATAGCAGAAAGCCCTTTGTGTGATAAGGTTTACATAGCTCCGGGTAATGCGGGCACAAAAAACGTTGGCGTTAATTTGCCCGTTGACCTGGATGATTTTTATTCCATCGGCAAGATGGTTATTGAATATGATATTGACCTACTGCTGGTGGGACCCGAAGCTCCTTTGGTGGGCGGAATCCGTGATTACTTTCTGCAACGTAAAGAGCTGAGCTCAATTCCCGTGATCGGCCCGGGGAAGAAAGCCGCTATGCTGGAGGGGAGCAAAGACTTTGCCAAGGCGTTTATGCATAAATATCAAATTCCTGCGGCAGCTTCTGCCACTTTTCAAAAAGAAAATTTCGAAGACGGACTGGCTTACCTTGAACGTTTAACCCCTCCGTATGTGCTGAAGGCTGACGGGCTGGCAGCGGGAAAAGGTGTGCTGATCATTGACGATCTGGAACAGGCTAAGGACGAGTTGTCAAAAATGATTAATGAGTCGAAATTTGGAGAGGCTTCAGCAAAGGTTGTCATCGAAGAGTTTTTAGATGGCATAGAACTATCGGTATTTGTGCTTACGGATGGCATTCACTATAAAATGTTGCCCGAAGCGAAAGATTATAAGCGCATTGGTGAGGGAGACACCGGCCTGAATACGGGAGGCATGGGCTCCGTATCTCCGGTTCCGTTTGCCAGTAAGGAGTTTCTCGATAAAATTGAACGTAAAATTGTGCAACCTACCATAGAAGGGCTGAAAAATGAAGGACTCGATTACAGGGGATTTATCTTTTTTGGTCTTATAAAAGTGGGTGATGAACCCTATGTAATTGAATATAATTGCCGGATGGGTGATCCGGAAGCTGAGTCGGTTATTCCGCGTATTAAAAGTGATCTTCTGGAACTATTTGCAGCGGTAGGCAATCAATCACTTGATACGATAGAGATCGAATTTGAACACCGGTATGCAGCCACCGTAATGATCGTTTCGGGCGGCTATCCTGAAAAGTATTCGAAAGGCAAACTGATCACCATTCCGGATAACCTGACCAATTGTATCGTTTTTCATTCTGGAACAACCGTTGATATTGAAACCGGACTGATTAAAACCAGCGGGGGGAGAGTAATTGCGGTAACATCGTATGGCAGAAATATGAAAGATGCTTTGGAGAATGCCTATGCCAATTCAAAACATATTGATTTTAAAGGTAAATACTATCGGAAAGATATTGGATTTGACCTCGAAAACAAGGATGATGTATGATCAGCTATTTTAACTCAGCATATCCTGTGAGGTATCTGACTGCGTTGCTGATAGCTCTTGTTCTCTGGCTTCCTTCCTTTATCTTAGTTGGGTATGTTCCCATACAGGAATCTCTTCTTAGCCACCTTGAACCGATCGGGTTTATCAGCGCACATACCCCTTTTTTTATATGGGGGTCTTTTGCAATCACATACCTTTCCGCTATAGCTATCAACCAGATACTGAAAGAATACGACCTGGTGAGCATCAACAATACGATAGGATTAGCCCTGTTTATTGTGTTTGCTTCTGCCATACCTTTGTTTACATCAGTCAACGCTATGACTTTGGCAAATCTTTTTCTGATACTGGTGATCCAGGGCATCTTGCGTTTGTCGCATGTGGAAAACCCTGTAAATGTAGTGTTTAACACTTCCCTTTTTCTGGGTATAGCTTCTTTGTTTTTTACCCCTGTGTTCTACCTTATTCTTGTTATCTGGATGGCGCTTGTTATAAACCGGCATGTAGATATCCGTAATTTAATGATCAGCCTGGTAGGCCTTTTATTGCCTTACTTGTTTTTATTTACATGGTTTTTCTGGAACGATTCACTGGCCGGGCACTGGCATGAAACCATAAGGCAGTTAGCAGAAATCAAGCTGTTGAATATAACCGCAAGTTTGGGTATTTTCGACATGATTGTACTGGTGTTGTCTTTGCTGATCCTCATCCTTGCTGTATTAAGGGCAATTGGTCGTTTTGGTGAGGTAAGCATATATACACGTAGGAATATGCTCATAACGCTTTATTATCTGGCGGTTTCTTTTCTTATTATATTATTTTATTCAGGAACGATGTTACCGCTAATGATCCTTATTCCTCCAACAGCCATGTTAGTTGCTGCAACAGCATATGATAAAAAAAACAAATGGTGGAGCTTCTTGTTCACTTTATACTTTCTTCTGATCATATTAAATCAATACAGCAGTTATATAATAGATGTTAAAACCTTTTTATTCAGATAAACTGATTGAAGCCGGATGCGATGAAGCCGGAAGAGGGTGCCTGGCAGGCCCGGTGTTTGCGGCTGCTGTGATCTTTGCCCGGGATTTCCGTAATGAACAGTTAAATGATTCGAAGAAGCTGCCGGAAAAAAAGCGGGAAGAGTTAAGAAAGATAATAGAAGAGCACGCACTGGCATGGGCTGTCGCTTCTGTTTCGCCTGAGGAAATAGATGATATAAATATTCTGAATGCCAGCTACCTGGCAATGCACAGGGCGGTTGACCAACTAAAAATGGAACCAGAACTGTTACTGATTGACGGGAATCGGTTTAATGCATACAAAAACATACCTCATAAATGTATTGTTAAAGGCGATGCAAAATATATGTCTATTGCCGCTGCATCGGTGTTGGCAAAAACACACCGGGATGCCTATATGCTTGAGATTCATCAGGAATACCCAGGGTTTGGATGGGATAAGAACAAAGGATATCCAACAAGGCAACATAAACTGGCTATCTATAAGCATGGATTGACGTCCTATCACCGTAAATCATTTAACTACTACCTGCAATTAAAAATTGATTTCTGACGTTGTTGCTTCATACGTAAGGTTTTGGTGGATGAACGTATTAACAAAACCATGTTAAATTCAATTCTGAATGCATGGAATTAATGATGAATAATTGGCTTAATTTTGATTGACATATAAAAACAGATGAGTAAGAAAAGTATCGGTCTCCTTCTTTTCCTGATAATTGTTGTTGCCCTGGCAGCCATTTATTTTTTATGGTACGGAGAAAAGAGTAAAAAGAGCAATCTCAGTGAGTTTATTCCGGAAAATACCGCATTTGTCGTTAAAGTAAATACACCCGGCATCTTACTGAACGAACTGGCACATGAAAATCAGATGTGGAGAAGTCTGGACACTTCTAATTTACTATACCGGCTTATTGACCAGTACGGGATGATTGATTCGGTTCTTTCAAAAAACCCTTCTATATCCGGAGTGTTGCTGGACCAACCTTTTTTCATGGTTGCTGTTGTCGATCGTGTTGACGGATTAGCTCCTTTTTTGCTGAAACAAATAAATAGCCGGCTGACACTAAGCGGATTGAAATCTTTCCTGACAGAAAGTACGGATAGGTTTGAGGTTACAAATGTAGGCAAGGAAACGCTGAAGATCAACTCTGAACAAAACGTGTATTACGTTGCGGTAGACAGGGGTGTTTTACGGGTTTCCGGGCAGTTAAATTTACTTAAATGGCCTTCCGGAATTAAAACTGCTGCAGACGGTTCTTCAAGTATACGTGAGGAGGTAACAGAGTTTGTCAATAACTCTACTGAGAAAGCAGATGCTCGTGTCTTCATAAACTATCGAGCATTGCAAGGACTNNGCCTTGCCTTATGGACTGAAGCAGATGTGAAGATTAAAAAGGACAAACTGCTTTTCAGCGGCTTCACAACGGTAGATACACTGGGTAATTATCTGTATAATTTTACAAATCAGGAGCCCTGTCCGAACAAGGTAGTTAATATTGTTCCTTTTAATACCGTTTTGCTGGTGAATCAGTGTTTTTCGGATTATATGACTTATACCGGACGTCCTTCAAAAGGTGATGCACCTCAAATAGTTAAGGAAACGGGTAACGAGGTGGCACTGGTGAATAATGCCGGTCCGGGTGACGATTTCAAGGCAAAGACATTTGCCGTAATTCATCTGGCCAATGGGGTGTCATCCCGAAAAACATTTATACAGGCGGCTAAAATTAGTGGCTCAAAAAGTAAGAAGAAATACAAAACTTATACACTTAGAAGAATAAATCATACCGACTTTTTAAGCAGCACGTTTGGTGAATTGTTTTTGGATATTACGGGGAACTGGTTTACGTTTATCGATGATTATGTTGTGTTTGCCAACTCTGCCGGTAGCCTGGAAGACTTCATTAGTCTGTACGAAACAGGTAAAACACTTGACCTGAATGAGAACTTCAAAACATTTTCCGATAATATCTCTACAAAGTCGAACCTGCTGGTGTATATCAAACCTGCCTCGGTTATCCCCTTTACAGGATTGTTTACTGATGAATCATTGGCCAAAAAGTTTGAAAAGTACAAAGGTAATTTCAGAGAGATTCAAGGTATAGTGTTGCAATACAGCTCTGCTTCTGATAAGTTCTATACAAGTTTCTTTATGAAGCATGACAAACAAAGTAAAGAAGAAAACCTGGCCCTGTGGAAAGTAGAGTTGGATGACAACATCATAGGAAAGCCGGCACTTGTGTGGGATCACAGGACGAAAACATACAGTACGGTAGTTTTTGATGTATTATCGAATATGTATCTGATTAATGCCGCGGGGCAGATCCAGTGGAAAAAGCGTATCGATGGCCCACCCCTGAGCGAACTATTTAATGTAGACTATTTTAAGAATGGAAAAACTCAATATTTGTTCAACACGAAAGACTTTGTTTACCTGATTGACAGGAATGGGGATTTTGTAAAGGGGTATCCGATAAAATTAAACCCATCGGCCACAAATGGTTTAAGTTTGTTCGATTATAAGAAAAACAAAGACTACCGCATCATGATAGCCCAGGCTGATAAGAAGGTCTATAATTATACAATTGATGGCAAGAAGGTTAAAGGTTGGAGTAAGCCGAAAACAAAGGATATTGTCAAAGAACCCGTCTGCAGAATCGTTGCCAACGGGAAAGACTACATCATCATTTCGGATATTTCAAACAACCTGATGGTTGTTAACCGTAGAGGAAACAAACGGTTCAGCCTGAAGGGAAATCTTGAGAAAGCCCGGAATTCAGCATTTTACCCCAACAAAACTAACAGTAAAGGTCTTTTTATAACCACAGATAAACAGGGGCAATTGGTGTATATCACATCATCGGGAAAATTGAGTCGTACAAGCTTCGGTAAATTTTCGCCACTACATTACTTTTTGTATGCCGATTTCAAAGGAAACGGTTCCTGCGATTTTCTGTTTTTGGATGGGAGAGACTTAAAAGTTTATGATAAGTTCAAAAAAGAGTTGTTTCATTACACATTTGCAACCGATATCGACAAAAAACCGGTTATTTTTGATTCAGGCAGGAAACGTAAAGTGCTGGGCGTGGTTTCTTCATCAGAAAAAGCAATTTATTTGTTTGACCAAAATGGAAATACGATCATAAGCAGAGGTCTGGTAGGAGAAACACCGTTTACCGTAGGTAGCATTGAAAATAATAACGAACTTAACCTGATAACTGCTTCAGGAAATGTGCTGTATAATTACCGTATTCAATAGCAAATGAATTCTACTTCCTGTCTTTCTTCTTTTTCCGCTTCTCTTTTTTAGTGTTCTTAACAGGCTCCTGACGTTTTTCTTTTTGTTCCGGACCAGCTTTTGTGGCTTTTGAAGAAGGTATTACAGTGCGCATAATACCAGACTGTAACGTTTTCCACATAAAATTACCAAATCCCTTGTAGGTAACTCTATTGAATTCCATGTTGGCTGTACGTAGTTTGTTGTTCTTGCCCGGGTTAGACTTAAACGTTACGGTATTAGCAGCCCAGCTCATAAACTTATTCTTATCTTTTTCGTTCTTTTTCACAAATTCAGCTTCCAGGCCGGAGTACAGCATGACCATGCTGCCTTTGGAAATAGTGGGATTAGCACTTCCGTTAAAATTGATCTCTTTCAAATCTCCTTTTTGAAACTTCAGACCGAGGGCAGGCAGCGATGCCTGGTTAAACTCATTCATTTTTGCCGAAGACAGGTGGCCTGCATAGAAAAAGGTGTCAGCCCTGCTGTTAAGAGGAAATACAAAATTAAGCGTAAGGGGTACTTTTTCCATAAAATTTGCCTGCATATTGATGATGAGCGACTTATCTGTACGGATACTATCTTTTAAGGATGTGGCAAAACTTATTTGGGCATTGAGGTTGCCCATAATGGCTGTCATAAGTTCTTTTGCATTTTCCGTTTTTTCCTGATACTTCAGATAACTGTCTTTTAAAAAGATCTTTCCAATATACAATGGAAATTTCATGTTTTGTAAGACCTCATTAGGTAGTTTTGGACGCCTTTCCTCGTTGAAGGGAAGCCTTTTATCCATCAGAATGGCGAGGTTCAGTTGCTCAACTTCAACACTGTCAATCGATAGCTCTCCGTCATTTATTAGCCTCCTCAGATCTATTGCTGTTAACTTGACAGACCCGACGGTCAGATCGTAAATTTCCGAAGTGTATTTTAACTTTCTGGCAAGTTCATATTTATCATCATAAGTAGTTTTGAAAGCGATATCTTCGAGTTCCAGTACTGATTCGGCAAGATCAAAATAGATACGGCCGAAATACAGAGAATAATTTCCTCCGGGAACCATAAACTTTTCATTATTCAGGTCAAGTTTAATGTTTTCCAGATGCAGGCTGAAATAATTCTGATTGCCATCCAACTCCTTAAGATAAAAATCCTTAATTGTAAATTCCAATTCCTGATTCTCTAACATAACCTTATTATTTTCCAGGTTATAGATTTCTAACTTACAGCTCTCAAATGCAATAGATCCTATATCGACCCCATCAATGCCGGCAATATAAATCGAATCAATATTTAACCTGGCCAGTTTTTCTTTTGGAGTTTTTATTTTTGGCTTTTTGCCTACGATCATTCTTAGGTGCGCCTTTTTAAAAAGGATCTTCCGCAAACTGATGGTTTGAGACGATAATGCCTTAAACAGATCGATACCGGCAAATCTCAATGTAGGAATAGAAAGTTCGATGGCAGAAGATTGTGTGGCATCACCGTTTTTTAAACGCTCAAGGAATAAACTGTCAGGAGTAATGCTCAGGTCTTTCAGGTTGACATTCCCCGTTAAAATATTGGCCCTTACAGTATATATTTCTATATGGTATTTTTTTTCCTTTTGTTTATCGAGCGCCTCTCTTACTTTGTTTTCTATAACATGCCCGAGAATCAGGTTAATGGCTACGATAATGATTGCAAGGAAGACGACAATGCCTCCGATTATATAGAAGGTTTTTTTCTGTTTTCCGGATAGTTTCATACGATGAGTTATTTTAATGGATTAAAAGTAAAAAAAATAATAGGGAATTGCAATTAAAGTGGCGCTTTAAATACTTCCTGTCTGCCACTTATTCGATTTAAGATATATAAAAGAGAGAAGTGCCAGCAGGCTTCCGTAAACCAGTTCTGTTGTCCATACAATGGTTATCTGTTCTTTAAATATATAGACCAATGTATAAGCATAGGTAAGATAAATGGTTAGAACAACTGTTTCTATGGCTAATGAAACCTGTGTTTTTCCTGTACCTGAAACTCCGTTAAAAAGGATAAATCCAATCGAAAGAAGCAAGGCTCCCCCGCTTACAATATAGAGTAGAGGTATACCCATTTCAATAAGATTGATGTCGTTGGTGTAAATACTGAGAATGAAACGGGGAAAGATCAAACCAACACAAACTATGGCTAATACGCCAATAAAGCAGAGTCTGATAATTTTATAGATCAGCGGGAGTACTTCATCACTTCTTTTCTGTCCGATCAGCTGGCTTACCAGAGAGTTGGTGGCAGCCGCAAAGCCCCATATAGGGATCATTAAAATAACAAAGACACTTCGGATAATGTTGGATACAGCCAGAGGGCTTTTCCCCAACTTCTCTATAAACAGAAAAATAACAAACCATACCGACAGGGAAAGAAACGATTGCATCATCATCGGTACGGCTATTTTAAGAATATTCACCAGGCGTGTGATCGACGGTTTGATAAAATGAAACAGATCGTAATCCTTAAACTTTATATTGATAAATGTATAGGAGAAAAAGAAAACCGTAGCGGTCATTTCAGCTGTAACAGAAGCTATGGCAGCCCCTTTGATACCCATTTCAGGAAAGCCAAACTTACCGAAAATCAGAAGGTAATCGAGAATAATATTGGTAATGGCCAGAACAATGGTGGTGTAGGTGATCACCTTGGTTTTTGTCAGGCCGACATAAAACGACCTGAATGTCAGATTCGTAAAAGCGAAAAAGATGCCGACAGCTCTGTATTTAAGGAAAATTACTGTTTCTTCGTAAACTTCGTGCGACACAACCACATGCTCCAGTAATGGTGCTGCCCAATATCGCATGAGTGTAAATACGAGTAAAGCCAGCGGCAGTAAAAAAAACAAGGAATGTTCCACAACCGGACCGATTTGCTTTAATTTATTTTCGCCATACCTGCGGGCAATAATAATCTGTGCGCCTGTGCCAAAACCCAGTCCCAGCATAATAATAGCCAGGTAAAACAGTCCGCCTAAAGCTCCGGCTCCGAGGGCAATCTCCCCCACCCTTCCAAGGAAAGCTGTGTCGGTAAAGTTGATCAGGTTTTGGGCAATACTACCGAGAATAATGGGGTATGCTATGTGCCAGATACGGTTGTATGTAATTGAGGTTTGTTTCATAAATTAGCAGCAAAGGTATAATTTGAATTTATCCCTGATGAAAAATCAGAAAATTTCCGAAACTTAATTTAGTTAATGAGTACTTTTATCGTATGAACAAAAACAGCTAACCTGATGAAAAATGTATTAATCGTTGGCGGGACTGGTTTTATTGGACGTCACTTAGTTAACATACTAAAAAATGACTGGCAGATAACCGTATTGACCAGGAAGCCCGGGAAGTACGAAGAATTATTTGATAGCAGTGTGAAGATAGCAAAGCTTGATTTTCAGTACCAGGATGTGCTTGTTCCTCTTTTTGAACAAACGCATGCTGTAGTTAACCTTGCCGGTGAGAATGTTAGCGGCCGATGGTCGAAGGCAAAGAAAGAAGCCATTAGGAACAGTAGACTGGACACGGATAACGTTATTGTAAAAACGTTAAACGCATGTAAACGTCGCCCGGAAGTTGTGCTGCAGGGCTCCGGAATGGGCGTTTATGGCTTTGTGCCTTCGGATGATCCGGTTACTGAAGACACACCTTTAGGAACCAATGGATTTTTAACAGAGGTTGGCAGAGCACACGAAAAAGTTTTCGAACCACTTAAAAGTCTGACACGTGTTGTGTTTTTAAGAACGGGCCTGGTATTGCATGGAAAAGAAGGAGCCTTACCTAAAATGGCTGCTTCTTTTAAAATCTTCCTGGGCGGGCCAATGGGTGACGGAAAACACTGGAACTCGTGGATTCATATTCTGGATGAAGTGAGGGCGATAAAATTCCTGATGGAACATGAAGCTGCTGAAGGGGCTTATAACCTCACAGCGCCAAATCCTGTTCGTAACAGCGAGTTCTCTGCAGCTTTGGGGAAAGCCATGAACAGACCCGCCAAATTCCGGACGCCTGCAACATTCTTACACCTTATGATGAAAGATATGGCTGATGAATTGCTTTTAGGCGGACTGAAGATCATCCCAAAACGTTTGCTAGAGGCAGGATTCAGGTTTCAGTTTGAGGATATTGATGAAGCATTTCAGAATATTTATCATTGAAGCACCCCTATCCTTCCATCACAAAACATGGAAGTGTTACCCTGATTTTTTTTGTAACAATAAATTAATATGTAACTTTTACGTCTTTTTAATAAAACCTCCGTCATAAGGTAAAGTTTGTTCATGAAACCGGAACGGGAAATAAACAGTAATCGGACCAGCGAAGCGAAACTGGAGCAACTGATTGGAAAGTATCAGGAATCCTTGATAAAGCACGCTTTTTATATGTTGGGTTCTGTTCAGGATGCTGAGGATGTGACTCAGGATATTTTCGTAAAATTCTATTTTCAGCCGCCGGTATTGTCAGACAGCTCAAAAATAAAAGCTTATTTGTACAGGATGGTGCACAATGCCTGTATTGATTTGCTGCGGAATAGAAAACAAGAGCAGCAGGTACACATCAACAGTTTGATAAACCTGCCGGATGAGCAACTGAATGGTGGCCGGAAAGAAGTGATGCTACAGAAAGAATTTTTGCGCATCAACGAATGGATGCAGCAGATTCCTGAAGAACAGGCCTTTGTTATCAGGATGAGGATCGTCAGTAAGCTAAGTTTCAAGGAAATCGCCCGGACACTTGAATTGCCCGTTACTACTGTGAAATCGCGGTTTACTTATGGATTGAACAAACTCCGTAAACTAACCGGAATTAAAAAGGAGGTATATGATGAATTGTAAAGAATTTAATAACAACCTGGCTGAACTTTTCGATAAGAATATCAATTCTGTCCTGGCAGCACAGATGCAGGAACATATGAAGAATTGTTCCGATTGCGCTTCGAAGTATAAAGAAGCGAAGGCAATTGTTGCTGGTATGCAGCCGGTAATTCCATTCACATCCTCAGGTTCCGGTTTAAAACAAAAAATTTTAAATCAAATTAAAAAGGAGGAATTGAAAATGGAAACCGTTCAAAAAGAAAAATTCAGATTAAAAACTTGGCAAAAAAGAGCAATGACTGTCGCGGCAAGTATCGTGTTCATAGTGGCTGTATTTATGCTGTCGAATCACAATCCGCTTGTCAATACGGCTAAAGCTGCAGAAAGTATCATGACCAGATCCATCACAGCACTGGAATCGCTGCGGAGTATGTTCATCACCATGGAGGTGAGATCGGACGCCAATGAAAATTTTGATTACATCAGTACGCAATCAGATTTTATCGAATACAAGATATGGAAACAGTTTACGGGCAACGAACCGTGGCGGATGGAGAAGCCGGGAAGGATTGTCGTGTTTGACGGCGAAAAGCAGTATTTGTATATTCCTGAAGCATCCATTGCTTACACTGCTTCAAAAAATGCCGGCCTTGTAGAATGGATGAAGATATTCCTTGACCCCAAAAAGATCATGGAATATGAACTGGAATTCTCCCAACAGCACAGGGCGAAATATGCAACTGAAGAAACTTCCGATGAGATCATCCTTACGGTTAATGCAGATGCACTGGGAGATTTTCATAACAACTACCTGAAAAATGCCTCTGTTCCCGAGTCGGACAACACAAGGATTTATACTTTTGATAAAACAACATCCTTGCTGAAATCTTTTAAGCTCTTTGTCAACACGGAGGGAAAGTCGGTGAAAGTGATCGGGATCAAAAATATTGCTTACAATATTCCGATCCTGGCAACGATGTTCACCATTCAGTTACCAAACGGCCTGGCCTGGCAGGAGCTTACTAATCAGGAATACGTCAAAGCATTTACCGGCATTTCAGCTAAAAAAGCCGCCCGGAAATTCTTTAAAGCTTTATCTGATGAAGATTACAAAACAATCACACCTGTCTGGGATGAGTTAAGGATAGAAGATAAAAGTAAAATGGAGCAGTTAAAGTCATTTTACGGTGGACTGGAAATGATCAGCATAGGCGAGCCGTTTAAATCAGGGCTTTATCCGGGTGAATTTGTCCCCTATAAAGTGAAACTGAGATCCGGCAAAGTTCTCGAATCCAATCTGGCCATTCGCAACGACAATCCCAGCAAAACATGGGAAGTTGACGGTGGAATTTAAAAAAGTGAATAAGAAACCATTTATGTTTCCCATTCCGGCAATTGTCGGGATGGGATTTTTTTTTAAGGAATGGTTGTGTAAAAAAAGGCCAGAATATCAGCCTAAACTTTTACTTTTGTTCATCAAATCTCATTTCTATGAAATTCCTTACTAACCTCATCTGGCTACTTTTCGGTGGTTTTGCCACTGCTATCGAATATTTTGTTTCGGGCGTAGTCTTGATGCTTACGGTGATTGGCATCCCTTTTGGGCTCCAGGCAATGAAACTGGGTGTGCTGGCGCTGTGGCCTTTTGGCAGCCGGGTGGTGCGCACAGAAATGGCAGGCGGCTGTCTTTCCACGATCATGAATATTTTCTGGCTTATATTGTTCGGGATATGGATAGCGTTGACACATATATTGTTTGGCGCCTTATTGTTCATCACCATTATTGGCATTCCCTGGGGCAGGCAGCATTTCAAACTGGCAGGCATCGCCCTCACACCTTTTGGCAGGACGATAGAGCCGCTCTTGTCTTAAAAGTAGGAGATCATAAATTGTGGGGGAAGATAATCACCAAATACGCCTTTCTCCGGTGTAGTTTTGTTGAACATATTCATATTGCTTTCTCCCTTTTCGTATTGAAGTGACAGAATAAAATAAACAACACTAGAGCCGTTAACAGTCACCTCTTCCCTAACTTCCTCCAGGTACCCTTCCGGATTATATGAAAAAAAGAATTCTGAGTATTTCTGCCATTCATCCGAATTATCCAGTGAATACGAGGTAGCTTTAACAGGTACATTCCCTTGCGAAACAAATTCCCATTTGGTTCTAAGTTTAAAATCCGATGGTTCAAACATGGCTAAATAATTCAAAATCTGCTTTAGCTCGTCACCGTACCATGTATACTCATTTCTGAGCCAAAGTTCCCATGCACCTTTATCATCTGAGTAATCATATTCTTCATAAGTCGCCAGCTTTTCGTTTTGGTATGTATAGACTTTTTTAGAGTCCGCTTCCTGTGAAGCATTATAAGTGACACATTCGATCAATTGGCCGTCTGAGTATGTGTAAGTTGTGTTACTTGGATGTATATATGTAAAAGTAATCTGTGTAATCAATCCGTTTTGCAGAAAATAGCTACCTTCATAAACAACCGGCTCACTATTTTCCATTATGGAATCCAATACATCGATTTGATCATTGGTAACATAATTCAGGTAACTTACGAAATATACACGGCTACTTTCCGATCTGATATGTATAAGTTTCTCATCTTCATATGTGTAAAGGTATTCAGAAGTCAGACTATCGGCAGGGAATATATATTCCATTTTGATAATACGGTATAACTGGGAAGGTTCGGGGGTATCATTATTGTCTTTTTTACAGGAAACCAATAAGGTTAAGGTAATGAAAGTGAAGAGTAGGTAGTTTTTCATCATTTTAATAAATTACAGACAGTAGGAAAAACAAAATTATCATATATTTTATGATTCACAAATACTAACTGGGAAAATGACAGTTCATTCATGCCAGAATTTCTTGTTGACAAAATATCCTTCCATTGGTTTAACATTTGATAACCCCCTTTAACAAAAATTAACAGAGAAAAAAACACCAGATTAATATCTTTGCGTTCATAAAAGAAAATTGATATAAAATGTTACAGACAGACATTAGAGAACTCAACGAAAAAATTGAAAAAGAGAGCCAGTTTGTTGATCTGATTCATCTTGAGATGAATAAGGTAATCATAGGCCAGAAGCACATGACCGAAAGTCTGTTGATTGGCCTTTTGGCTGACGGGCATATTCTTTTGGAAGGTGTACCCGGACTGGCAAAAACGCTGGCCATTAACTCGCTGGCCAATGTGATCGATGCAAAATTCAGCCGTATCCAGTTTACACCTGATCTGCTTCCTGCCGACTTGCTGGGAACGCTGATCTACAGCCAGAAGAAAGAAGAGTTCGTGATCAAAAAAGGCCCGCTTTTCGCTAACTTCATCCTTGCTGACGAGATCAACCGTTCGCCTGCTAAAGTGCAGAGTGCTTTGCTGGAGGCTATGCAGGAGCGGCAGGTAACTATTGGTGAAACAACATTTCCGCTCGACGAACCTTTTCTGGTGATGGCTACGCAGAACCCTATTGAACAGGAAGGTACCTATCCGTTGCCTGAAGCGCAGGTGGACAGGTTCATGCTGAAAGTAGTGATCAATTACCCGAAAAAGGAAGAAGAAAAACTGATCCTCCGTCAGAATATTACAAGTACAAGAGCAGAGACCAATAAAGTGCTGCATCCCAAAGATATTCTGAAAGCCAGGGATATTGTCCGGGAAGTGTATCTTGATGAAAAGATCGAGAACTACATTACCGACATTGTTTTTTCCTCCCGCTATCCGAGTGAGTTTCATTTAAGCCAGTTTGAAAACATGATCTCTTACGGTGCTTCGCCCAGAGCAAGTATTAACCTGGCATTGGCAGCCAAGGCGTATGCTTTCCTGAAGCGTCGTGGATATGTGATTCCTGAGGACATTCGGGCAGTAGCCTATGATGTGATGCGCCACCGTATCGGCCTGACCTATGAAGCGGAAGCCGAAAATGTAACAAGTGAGGATATTATCAGTGAGATTCTTAATACTGTAGAAGTTCCTTAATAGTTCCGGGTTCCGGGTTCTGAGTTTCGAGTTTGGGTTTGGGGTTTGGAGTTCGGACTATGACAAAAATAAAAGATGAAGTATAAATGGCAACTTTTAAAAGTTTTGAGGAGATAGAAGCCTGGCAAAAGGCCAGAGTCTTGTCTGACTTGGTTTATAAGGAAATATCTAAGCCAATTTATGACAAGGATAAAAAGCTGCATTGGCAAATGTCAGGTTCTTCAGGGTCTATAATGGATAATATTGCTGAAGGCCAGGGAAGAGGTGGAAATAAAGAGTTTAAACAATTTTTATGGATTGCAAAAGGATCAGCAGCGGAACTAAGGTCACAATTGTACAGATCATTGGATCGAAGGTTTATATCACCAGAAACTTTTAATGGTTTATTTGAAAAAGCAAATGAGGTGGAAAAATGATTATGGGTTTAGTCAATTATTTGGAGAAATCTGATTATAGAGGTACTAAGTACAAAAATACGTAACTCGAAACTAAGAACTCCGAACTCAAAACTCAGAACTCAAGAAAATGGAAGCAAAGGAGATTTTCAAAAAAGTAAGGAAGATTGAGATCAAAACCCGGGGACTGTCGAACCAGATATTCTCGGGGGAATACCATAGCTCGTTCAAGGGAAGAGGTATGGCGTTTAGCGAGGTACGCGAATACCAGTACGGTGACGACATCCGTAATATCGACTGGAATGTAACGGCCCGCTTCAATCATCCGTATGTGAAAATATTTGAAGAGGAGCGCGAACTAACGGTCATCTTGCTGATAGATGTGTCGGCATCCAACAGCTTCGGAACAAAAAATCAGTTAAAATCTAACCTGATCACGGAAATAGCGGCAGTGCTTTCGTTCTCTGCCATTCAAAACAATGATAAAGTCGGTGTGATCTTTTTTAGCGATAAGGTGGAACAGTTTATTCCGCCAAAAAAAGGATCATCCCATATTTTAAGAATCATCAGGGAGTTGATAGACTTCAAAGCAGAAAGCAAAGGAACAAACATTGCCGAAGCTCTGCGGTTTTTTACCAACGCTATAAAAAAGAAATCGACGGCCTTTCTGATCTCCGATTTTATGGATCAGGGCTTTGAAAAAGCGTTACAGATTGCCAACCACAAACATGACCTGATCGCTGTAAGGGTGACCGACAGAAGAGAGACAGAATTGCCCAGCGTGGGCCTGCTCAGAGCAATGGATCCGGAGACGGGAAAAACAAAATGGATCGATACGGGTACTAAAAAAGCGCGAATGAATTACAACAAATGGGCGCTGGAAAAGACGAGGCATTTGGACACTGTGTTCTCCCGCTACGGTGTGGATATGGCCCGTGTTTATACGGGCGAGGATTATGTAAAACCTTTGATGAACCTGTTTAAGAAAAGAAGCGCACGAAGATGATGAGGAGATCAGGTATATTATTAAGTATATTGATGATGCTGGGAGTGCATGTGATTGCCCAGCATACCGAAGCATACGCCCGTCTGGAAAGAGACTCCGTTATGATAGGTGACCAGATTGGGTATGAGCTGGGAATTAACATTCCTGAAGGATTTATTGTAGCATGGCCAACTCTGGCAGATACAATCTCAAAGAACATTGAAATAATTAACATACAGGAAGTTGACACTTCATTTATAGAAAATACATTAATTCTTAATCGCCTGCTGACCATTACGTCATTCGACTCGGGATATTTCAAAATACCATCGTATACGTTTAAATTTATGCATGAGGGCGATACGGTAGTTTACGAGGCAAAAACACCGGAGCAATACGTGAGCGTTTACACACCTGTTGTGGATACAAGCCAGGTTTTTAAAGCCATAAAGGGGCCAATAGCTGAACCGTATACGTTCCGGGAGCTCCTCCCGTGGATACTTCTGGGATTACTGCTTGTTATCATTGTGCTGGGCGTATTCTGGTTTGTCAGAAGACGAAAAAAGAAAAAACCCTTGTTTGCCGGCAAAGTCAAACCCTCCTTACCTCCGCATATAGTGGCTATTCAGAAACTGGAAGAATTGCGGCTGGCAAAAGTATGGCAAAAGGGAAAAGTTAAGGAGTATTATACGCAGCTTACGGACATTGTCAGAGAATACATGGAAAGGCGTTACGAATTCAATGCACCTGAGATGACGACAGAAGAAATTCTGGAAGAACTGGGCGTAAAAAAGATCAACAAAGAAATTACATCTAAATTAAAGGCAAGTTTGACACTATCCGACCTGGTGAAGTTTGCCAAGGCAAAGCCCACACCACTTGAAAACGATGTGTGCCTGAATAATTGTATTGATTTTGTACAGGAAACCAAAGAGGAGCCGGCATGGCAAGCCGATGAACAGCCGGAACCGGAAAGGAAGGAGGAAGAGTGATGTTCAGAATAGATACATGGGCGAATCCTGAATTTTTGTGGCTGCTGTTGCTGTTGCCGCTATTGATCGTATGGTATTGGTTCAGGCACAAGAAAAGCAATGCGGAACTTCGTGTTTCCGGTCTGGAGGCCTACGGAAATGTTCCTGTGACGATGAAAGTCTGGCTGATACATTCCTTATTCGCCTTGCGCCTCTTGGCATTGGCTTTGTTGATCCTAGCTATAGCACGGCCTCAGGCGGTTTCATCAAAGCAAAACATCCACATAGAAGGTATTGATATAGTGCTGACGCTGGATGTGTCAAGCAGTATGCTGGCACGCGATTTTAAACCCGACCGGCTGGAAGCTGCCAAAGAAGTTGCCAAAGAGTTTATTGCCAAAAGGCCCAACGACCGTATCGGGATGGTCATTTTCAGCGGGGAAGCTTTTACGCAAGTACCGCTCACAACCGACCACAGCATGATCGTCAACCTGTTCAGGGAGGTGAAAAGCGGTATGATTGAAGACGGTACGGCTATAGGTGATGGACTGGCTACTGCTGTCAGCCGGCTCGAAGAATCTGAAGCTATCTCGAAGGTTATCATCTTGCTTACCGATGGCGTGAACAACTCGGGCTCAGTCGATCCATTATCCGCAGCGGAAATAGCCAAGATGTTCGGCATCAGGGTGTATACTATCGGTGTAGGTTCGCGTGGCTACGCCCCCTACCCTGTCCAGGATCAGTTTGGCCGGACACACATGCAGCAAATGGAAGTACAGATTGATGAAGACTTGCTGAAGCAAATTGCCGGAGAAACGGGTGGCCGCTATTTCAGGGCTGAGAATAACGAGAAACTGCGTAAGATCTACGATGAAATCGACCAGTTGGAGAAATCTAAGATAGACGTACAGGAATTTAAAAAGAAACACGAAAAGTTTCTGCCTTTTGCCTTGATAGCAGTCGGGTTTTTCATACTGGAGATGCTGTTGAGATATATGTATTTCAGGAAATTACCATAAAATAAAAATATAAACTTGAAATGATCAGGTTCGAACATACGGAATATTTTTACCTGCTGCTGTTTCTGGTAGTATTGGCGGGCATTTTCTGGCTTTATAACAGCTGGAAGAAGAAGGCGGTGAAAAGGTTTGGTGACGAAAAGCTGGTGGATACACTGATGCCACTTCGTTCCCGGTCGAAACCCTATATTAAATTCGTTTTTGTTTTATTCGCTTTTGTGCTGATGGTTTTCGGCATTGTTAACCCCCAGGTAGGCTCAAAACTGGAAAAGGTAAAACGTGAAGGGATTGATTTGATGCTGGTACTGGATGTGTCCAACTCGATGCTGGCTGAGGACATAAAACCGAACCGGCTGGAGCGTTCAAAGATGGCTATTTCCAGTCTGATAGACAAGTTGGAAGGCGACCGCGTCGGGATCATCATATTTGCAGGGAATGCATACAAGCAGTTGCCGTTAACGACAGATTACGGTGCGGCCAAGCTTTTCCTTGACGCGGTAGATACAAAAATCGTCCCTTCGCAGGGAACAGCTATCGGAGAAGCGATCAGTATGGCAGCGGAATCATTTGACGAAAGCGAACATAACAAGGCGATCGTAGTGATAACGGACGGAGAAAACCACGAAGACGATGCCGTAGGTGCTGCCACGGAAGCTTATCAGAACAGTATTAAGGTTTTTACCATCGGTATGGGACTGCCCGAAGGCGCCCCCATTCCGCTGTACAACCAATACGGCAACCAGGTGGGTTTTAAAAAAGACAGAAAAGGACAAACAGTGATCACAAAGCTTGACGAAGATATGTTGCGCCAGATTGCTGCTGCGGGAAATGGATCGTATGCCCGTGC
>DGOT01000286.1 GCA_002389465.1 Bacteroidales bacterium UBA4459
ACCAACTCGGGCTGGTTGATATCAAATCTTAAATTTGTAAACGATAAAGAGAAAAAAGAACTCATTAAATCATTTAAACTATGTTCTATCGACAAATAGTTCTACTTGTTTTCATTCTTTCATTTGCGTTTCTCCTGGACGCCCAGGAACCTGTGGAGCTTAGCCCGAAGGAAACAGAGGAGTATACCGAGCAAAGCAGGCAGATTATTCATTTTTTGGAAGGAACCTTGAATTTTCTCGGGGACGACACTCAATTACCTTCCGACAAAGATGTGATTATCAATAGCAGTTACGTCAAGTTTTTTAAGGATGAAGAAGTACAGATTGAAGATGACCTGGACGAAAACCGTGAAATACCTATAAGTAAAGATGTGCAGGCCTATCTGAAAGACGTTGACTTTTTCTTTCGCGAAGTCACCTTTACCTTCAATATTGAAAGAGTGGAACAACTGGTAAACGAAAAAGGGGAGGTCTATTTTAAAGTGACAATGAACAGAAACCTGAAAGGAGTGACGATTGATAATGATACGGTAGATAATAACCTGATCCGGTATGCCGAGATCAATCTTGATCCTTATCAGAAAGACCTGAAGATAGTGAGCCTATACACAACTAAGCTGAATGAGAAAGCAGAACTGAAGTATTGGTGGGATAACATGGCTGATACCTGGAAGAAATATTTTGGCAATTCAGTTTTGGTTTTCGACACCTTGCCGTTTCACAGAATAATTGGTTTTAACGACAGTTCTGTAATTATCGAAAAATGGGTGGATCACATGCAAATTGACACCTTCCTGGTGCAGCAGGGTGATACCATCAATTACGATGCAGCCACTGAACACCTTGTTACAGACCAGTTGTTTACGGTTGCGGATACAATTACCCTGGCCGAACTTGATACCATTGCCGCGGATGTTTCCCCGATTTATGATTATCTGATGAGATTCCGTGAAATGGAGAAACTGGATGTGTCGGACAACATAATGTTGGGAAACCTGAATCCGATTTCCGAATTAACGAAATTGAAAGAAATTGACTTTTCAAATACACTTATTGACGATCTCACTCCTCTGAGAAACCTGAACCAGCTAGAGAAGCTTAACTGCTCGGGCACACCCGTTACCGACCTGCATCCGTTACGGTATGCTTCTAATCTGAAAAGCCTGTACTGCGCACATACTTTAATTACGGATTTCTCTGTATTGCAGCACCTGGCCCGGCTCGAACAGCTTGATGTGAGTTACACGCCTGTCGGTAATGTAGATATGCTGTCAGATTTATCTAATCTGAAAAAACTGAACCTGTCAGGCACTCAGGTCACGAATTTATCTGCTATCGGACAGTTAACGGAACTCTCCTACCTGAATCTTTCTAATACAGCAATGACTTCCCTGAATTCGGTAAGTACGCTGGCAGGATTAAAAAACCTGAACATTGATAGCACAAAAATTAGCGATCTTACCCCTTTAGCAGAGCTAAAGCAACTTTCGGTTTTACAGGCCAACCACACCCCCGTTGATGATTTATTGCCTTTGGAAGAATTGCCTGAGTTACACATTATTTATTGCGACAACAGCGAAATAGATGCAGCTAAAGCCCGGCAATTCGTTCAGACACACGAAAATTGCCTGGTAATTTTCAACTCGGAAAAACTGATGCAGTGGTGGAACGAGCTTTCCAGAGAATGGAAAGGGATCGTCACACAGAACATGAATATAAGTGATCCCATTACCAAGGAAGAAGTACATCAGATTATTAACCAGACGGAACTGAAAGTAAATGTGGCTACTGTCAGCTCGCTGGAGCCTCTGGAAATGTTGTACCAATTGGAAGATTTGAATATAGAACATACAAACGTAGACGACCTGACACCGGTAAGTTCATTAAAACATTTGCGGAACCTAAACCTGAGCAATACAAAAGTTGCAACGCTGGAGCCGTTACGTAGCCTGGATAACATCAGGATGATCGCGCTGGAAAATACGACAATTGGCAACCTGATGCCTTTGCAAAACTGCCATAAATTGGAGACAGTCTATTGCGACCATACGCAGGTAACAAAAAATAGTGTGCTTGTTTTGAAAAAAGAACTTCCCGATTGCCTGTTTGTGTACCAGTCGGACGACCTTAATTTATGGTGGGGCAGGCTGGATGATCATTGGCAGGAATTGTTGCGGGAGAAATCGGGGATTGATGAGCAAATGGATCGTGAAAACCTGCAAAGGATCGTTGATATGAGAAAATTGTCGGTGTCGGATAATATGTCGGTGCAAAGCCTCGAGCCGTTAACGGTTTTTCTGATACTGGAAGACCTGACGCTGCATAACACGGCGGTTTCCAACATTGCCCCCATAACTTCACTACCCAATCTGAAAAGCCTGGCTATTACGAGCAGCCCAATCAACTCACTGGAACGGATCAACATGTTACAACAACTGGAACGTCTGAATGTAGAAAATACGTCAGTTGAGGACCTGGAGCCTGTTTTTGAGCTTACAAACCTGAAAACACTGAACATAGGAGGGACGCAGGTAAAAAAAATCAAAGGACTGGAAGAGTTGACACAACTGGAAAGCCTGACCATTAACAACACGAGGATTAAAAACCTGAAATCGCTGAACAGCCTTTATAAACTGAAAGAACTCAAATGTTTCAACATCGATGTTAAGGCTTCAAAAATCGAAGATTATAAAAGAGCACATCCGCACGTAAACGTCATTTATTACTAAAAATAAGCCCGATGGATGTTAAAATTGTTGCTTACAAAAAGGGTGACTACAAAACACTCGTTAATTTGTGGGAACGCTCCGGATTACCGTACAAACCTCAAGGCAGAGACCAGGAAGAAAAAATAGAAGCAGAACTAAAAAGAGGGGTGGGTAAATTTATGTTTGCCGTTATGGATGCTACATATGTCGGAACGATTCTCGTAACCCACGATGGACGGAAAGGGTGGATCAACCGGGTAGCGGTAATACCTGAATACCGGCATAAAGGGATTGCCAAACTATTGGTCGATGCCGCCGAAAAATGGCTTGATGAGCAATGCATTGAAATATATGCCTGCCAAGTTGAAGATGACAACAAAGAATCGTTTGAAGTATTTAAAAAATTGGGGTACATCCCGTTTGAAGGCATACACTACCTGACCAAACGAAAATATCTTGAAGTTTAATATTATACGGGCAGTCCCAGGGCTTTTTTCAAAAAGTCAGCCCATTGTTTGATCCGCTCATCTGTCAATTCTGCCTGGTTGTCTTCATCCAGAGCAAGACCGAAAAACATATCATCTTCCACACCCTCTGAATTAGTATAAGTATATCCTGTGACGGGCCAGCGGCCGATTAAAT
>DGOT01000206.1 GCA_002389465.1 Bacteroidales bacterium UBA4459
TGCTGAAATAAGATAAGTTTGTTCCAGCCCCAGCCAATCGCCCATAAGTCCGGCAAATACAACCGAAATAGCTGAAGTTACAAAACTGATGGTCATGTAAAGGCTGTTCATAAAAACAGGGAGTTCTTTCGATCTGTCCTGAACCAATGCCATCAACACCGGGCTTGGAGCGAAGATGAATAAACCAAGTAAAACAAGGGAAATAAAACTCCACAGGCCGGAAGAATGGACGAACAGAACCATTAAAAAAGGAGTGATGATACTAATAATCAGCAAAGATGTCTTCCTGCCGATTTTGTCGGAAATGGTCCCCGAAAAAAAAGTTCCTATAGCCCCCGCCAGTTGGAAAACAGCCAAGGCGGAATTGGCAAACCACAATGTTTCGCCCTTGTCGGTATAAAAGTAGGTGGGCAGAAAAGCTGTCAACCCCGATTTCATAATAGCTCTGAAAAAAGTAATCCCGAGCAAAACCAAAAAGAACGGAATTAATTTCCTGGTAGAAGACCAGTATCCCGGTTTTTTTTCTTCCTTCTTGAAATCGGAAGATATTTTAATGTGACGCAGTTTAAAATACAGGATCAGCGATGCCAGCAGGCCGAAGGGGATCAGTTTCCAGGTTCCTTCAAGTCCCCACAACGAAACGGCACCGGTGATCACAAGCGGACCGATAGTACGCGCCATTTCGCCGCCGAACATAAAATAACTCATTCCCTTTCCGGTATATTTACCCGATAATTTCTTGACCATAACCGGCGAAGGAACATGGAAAGCAGCACTGCTGAATCCCATCACTATTAATAATACAGCCACTACTGTATATGATGGGGCTACGCCAAGCAAACTCATGGAAACGGCGGTAATGGCTGGAGTAACAATTATAAAATAACGGGCCGCGGTTTTTTCGGCGATCATACCCATCAACGGGTTAAGAAGCCACGGGATGCGCCCCATTAAATCCCATAAAGAAGCCATCGCCAGCGTGATGCCGAACTTTTCGATGAGCAAAGGCCGTAAAGGTGCCAGAAAAGACGAATAAACATCATGCAGGTGATGTGTCAGCGATAATAAAATGACATTCGATCGCTGAAAGTTGCTTTTATCGGTCTCCGAATAATGTTTCATCAACCTGTTGTGTTAATTCTTTAACCGCTCCGTTATTTAAGAATTTGATATCTGCCATCTGGATACATTTCTGCAAATTTTGTTTGTTCGGATCAGAGGCCGACATTTCACGCTTTTCATTTTCAACAAAAGTGGCAAAATCAATGTCATCGGTTTCAGATTTTCGTTTTCTTATCCGTTGGTATCTTAAGTATGGATCGGCATCAACGGCGATGAGTAGGAAATGTTCCTGCTGCCTTAGGAACTCTACCTCCCCCGGGGTCCGGATGCTTTCAATAACGGCATCTTTTCCCTCGTTCACAACCTGGTCAAAAAGTTCGGCCACTATATAATAAGAGGTATGTTGCTTGCGCAAGGCATTGGCTACTTTTACCATGCTGTCTCTGTTGGAGGGTAACCCCTGTTTTTGAATTTCCTGCAATAAAAACTCCCGTACCGAATAATGCCTGAACCCGTGTTTTTTAACAAGGTATTCTACAATAGTTCCTTTTCCGGCCCCCAAAGTACCGGTGATTCCGATTACAAGCATAGCAGGGTTTTATAAGTGATTGCTCTCATTCTTGATATCTTCGATCCATTTTCCTATCGTCAGCGGTTGGTAGCGGTTCATTTGCCGCATCAAATCCGGGATTTTATGCGACACTATTACATTCTCTTTGTGCTCTTTGCGTACAAACCCTTCGCCGACAGCATGATTGAAAAATTTTAACAGCTCATCAAAATAGCCGGCAATATTCAAAATACCAAGCGGTTTGTCACTGATGCGTAACTGATTAAACGTTAATATTTCCGATAATTCGTCAAAAGTACCGAAACCGCCCGGCAGTGCTACAAAGCCATCTGACATGTCAACCATTTTATCTTTCCGTTCAGCCATAGTTTCCACTACGATCATATTCGTCAGATTGTTGTGGGCAACTTCTTTTTCGATAAGTCGCTTCGGCATGATACCGATAACTTCTACACCCTTTTCGAGTGCCGTATCAGCTAATACTTTCATCAGACCGACATCGGCTCCTCCATATACAAGCCCCAGATCATGGGCAGCAATATAATTCGCCAGTTCATGGGCAGCGGTTTTATATTCGTTACGCGTACCCATACTCGACCCGCAAAACACACAAATTCTAGCCATAAGTATCAGATTTCTTTCTGACAAAATTAGCTTATTTTTCTCGTGTAACAGACTTTGGCTTTGTTAAACAAGGTGCAAAACCAAAACTCACACTCGAAGCCGCTGTGCTTTCCTATTAAATTTTTTCACCTTTTTTGATATGTAAAATTTAAGATGAAAAATTTTATGTTCATTTGCCATATGATTCTTATTGACACACATACACATCTCTACCTTGAGGAATTTGACGAGGACCGCAACGAAGTTGTTCAAGATGCTATTAGGGACGGCATAAAATATATGCTACTTCCGCGTATCGACAGCAAAAGCCATCAGGTACAGATGGAACTGAGCGGGCAATTTCCACAAAACTGCCTGTCGATGATGGGACTGCACCCCACTTCGGTGGATAATGGTTTTGAAAAGGAACTGGAGGTGGTGGAAAATGAATTGAAAACAGGGAAATATATTGGAGTAGGCGAAATTGGCATCGACCTGTACTGGGACAAAACCTATAAAGAACAGCAAGAATACGTTTTTCGCAGGCAATTGCAACTTGCTAAAGAATATAACTTACCCGTATCCATTCATACACGCGATTCATTTGATGAGATTTATCAGATAGTAAGTAAAGAACATACAGATGAACTGAGCGGAGTGTTTCATTGTTTTACGGGAACACAGGAACAAGCCAAACAGATTATGGACCTCGGGTTTAAAATGGGCATTGGCGGGATACTGACTTTTAAGAATGCCAAATTACAAGAAGTTGTAAAAGACATTCCGATGGAATTTCTTGTATTTGAAACGGATGCGCCATTTCTCACGCCGGCACCCTATCGCGGAAAGCGGAATCAAAGCAAATATGTTGTGTATATTGCTGAAAAACTAGCTGAAATTAAAAATATAAGCCTGCAGGAAGCTGCTGAAACAACGACGGCTAATGCAACAGAACTTTTTAAACTGAATACATTATGATAACAGAAGAAACCTCCATATTGATCATATATACAGGCGGAACGATCGGCATGATACGGGATGAAGAAACCGGTGTGCTGAAACCGTTCAATTTTGAAAAAGTGTATAAACAGATACCGGCGCTGGAGCGGTTTCACTACAAGCTCGATTTTCATTGCTTCGATCCGCTGCTCGATTCATCGAACATGAACCCGGACATATGGGTTGCG
>DGOT01000278.1:0-6473 GCA_002389465.1 Bacteroidales bacterium UBA4459
GTAATGGGACCGGATGGCGCGGTAAACATTATTTACAGGAACAAGATCAATACGGATGAAGACCGGAAAAAAGCCGTAGATGAATACCGCGAAAATTTTGCCAGTCCGTATAAAGCTGCCGAGCTTGGCTATATCGATGAAATCATCTTCCCGCACAATACCCGGAAAAAACTGGTTCAGGCGCTGGAGATGACCCAAAACAAAGCAGATAGCAATCCACCAAAAAAGCACGGGAATATTCCGTTGTAATATAAACCAACAATTAAAAAGCCGCGTTTCTTTCAGAAAGCGCGGCTTTTTTTAGATTCTTATGCATATTTACAACGCCAGATGCTTCCTTTCAAAAAGGATCAGCCAGAAAACGCCGATGGTAATAGACGAATCGGCGAGATTGAATATAGGACGGAAAAACACAAACCGGCCATCGTAACCCACTAAAAAATCAGGGAACCAGGCGGGTAATTCCGACTGCTGCAGGTTGATGATCGGGAAATAAAGCATATCCACCACCCTTCCATGCAGGAAACCGGCATATCCTTGTCCGGTTGAGGCGAATTCGGCAACCGTATGGTAGCTGCTTTGCGTAAAGATCAGCCCGTAGAAGGCACTGTCGATGATATTACCCATCGCTCCGGCCATAATCATAGAAATACTGACGATCAGCCCTGTGCTTGTATTCTTTTTGCGGGTGATCAGATAAAGGTAAATGCCGATGGCTATGATGGCCAATATGCGAAAGATACTCAGCGACAGCTTACCCCACTCGCCACCGAACTGCATGCCGAAAGCCATTCCGTAATTTTCGGTAAAATAAAGTTTAAACCAGTCACCGATCATGGGAATATCTTCCCCCAGCGTCATAGTGAACTTGATATAAATTTTTAATGCCTGGTCGAAAAACAGCACCAGAAAAATGACAAGTAACGCTTTTTTCAAGAAACCGACTTTTAAAATTAATTCATTGTTTTGGGTTTCGCCTGGGCCAGCTTCGCATCAATACTTAAAGTGGCGTGCGGTACGGCTCTTAACCGTTCTTTGCTGATCAGTTTTCCGGTTACCCGGCAAATGCCATAGGTTTTATTTTCGATGCGTATAAGTGCATTCTCCAGATTATTGATAAAGCGCGTCTGGCGTGCTGCCAGGCGGCTGTTCTCTTCTTTCGAAAGCACCTGCTGCCCTTCTTCCAGTACTTTGAACGTAGGTGAAGTGTCGTTCGTGTCGTTTTCACTGTGGTTTGTATATGCCTCAGTCAGCAATTTGAGGTCTGCTTTTGCCTTGTTAAGTTTTTCGAGAATGATCTGCTTGAATTCTTCAAGTTCTTCATCCGTGTATCTCGTCTTCTTAGGCTCAGTCTCTTTTTCTTTTTCTTTCATATCCTCTAATTTTTAATACGGATGTAAATTACGTGTTTAAATATACAACACTTTTTATTATAAATCCAGTATTGTTGTTTTTTTATATTTCAATTTTTTTAATTTTCAGCTTTGTCTGAATACCATCAACAAGCTCTACTGTTTCGGCTATCTCTTCGTTGAGATGATCGGCAAACGTTATCTGAGCCAGGGTTTCAGAACAAATATAATCTTTATACTGCGCGAAAGCTGAGTATGTATCGTCCGACTTTTCTATGGTCAGTTGAATTCTGTCGGTAACTTCCAGCCCTTTGTCTTTGCGCAGATTCTGGATACGGTTAACCAGCTCACGTGCCATCCCTTCACTCAACAACTCAGGTGTAAGTGTAATATCCAGAGCAACAGTAACATGATCCTGCGTAGCCACGCTCCAGCCCGGTATATCTTCCGTAATGATCTCTACGTCATCAATACCGATAATTATTTCCTTATCATCAACGCTTAAGGCTGCTTCACCCACCGATTCCAGTCGCTTGATATCATCTTGGCCAAACTGTTGAATTTGCCCTGCGATCTGCTTCATCAATTTGCCGTATTTTGGCCCTAAGTTTTTAAAATTGGGTTTGACCTTTTTAACCAGGACACCTGAATCTTCCGTGATGTATTCCATTTCCTTCACATTCACTTCGGAAAGGATCAGTTGTTCCACAGCTGTTACCACTTCTTTAAAATGATTGTTCAACACGGGTATCATGATCTTATTCAGCGGTTGCCGTACCCTGATATTGTTCTTCTTCCGCAGCGAAAGGACGGTAGAAGATATTTTTTGTGCCATTTCCATTTTCTCTTCCAGATCTTTGTCAATCAGCATTTCGTCAGCTACAGGGAAGTCGGTCAGGTGAATCGATTGCACGTCATAACGATTGCTTACCTGATTGAGGTCGGTAAAGATCTTATCCGTAAAGAACGGAGCAACAGGTGATGCCAGTTGAGCTACTATTTCCAGGCATCTGTATAAGGTCTGGTATGCTTCAATTTTGTCTTTCGAATATGTTCCTTTCCAGAATCTTCTTCGCGACAGGCGCACATACCAGTTACTCAAATGTTCATTCACAAAATATTGAATGGCTCTTCCTGCTCTGGTAGGTTCGTAATTGCTAAATTCCTCGTCCACTGTTTTGATGAGTGAGTTCAGCTCCGACAAAATCCATCTGTCAAGTTCGGTGCGTTCTGAAACAGGGGTCTCATCTTCACTGTACGTAAAGCCGTCGATATTGGCATACAGGGCGAAAAAAGCATAAGTGTTGTATAGAGTTCCGAGAAATTTTCGGCGCACTTCGTCCACACCTTCAAGGTCGAAGCGCAGGTTGTCCCATGGTTGCGCGTTGGTAATCATATACCAACGTGTGGCATCGGGGCCGTATTTTTCGATGGTTTTAAACGGGTCAACACCATTTCCAAGTCTTTTCGACATTTTGTTGCCTGCCTTATCAAGTACCAGCCCGTTCGATACAACCGTTTTAAAAGCAACCGAATCAAACAGCATGGTAGCAATGGCATGCAGTGTAAAGAACCAACCTCTTGTTTGGTCTACACCTTCGGCAATAAAATCGGCAGGAAAGTTTTTTTCGAATGTTTCCGAATTTTCAAAAGGAAAGTGAAACTGAGCATATGGCATAGCACCCGAGTCGAACCATACATCAATAAGTCCTGGTTCCCGGTACATCTTTTTGCCACTTTCCGAAACCAGAATAATATCATCAACATACGGGCGGTGGAAATCAAATGAGTTATAATTATCTGTATTCATATCACCCGGCGCAAAATCGGCCAACGGGTTTTTATCCATGACCCCTGCCTCGATAGCTTTTTCCACTTCAGCTTTCAATTGTTCTGCCGATCCAACAGCTATCTGTTCAGTTTTATCTTCGGTAGTCCAAATCGGCAACGGAACTCCCCAGAATCGGGAACGGGATAAATTCCAGTCCACCAGGTTCTCCAGCCAGTTGCCAAACCTGCCTTCACCGGTAGCTTTAGGTTTCCAGTTGATGGTTTTGTTCAGTTCGATCATCCGGTCTTTCAAGGTTGTGGTTTTGATAAACCAGCTGTCGAGCGGATAATACAGCACCGGTTTGTCGGTACGCCAGCAATGCGGATAGTTGTGCGTATGTTTTTCAATACGGAAAGCTTTGTTGTTCTTTTTCAGATCAACGGCAAGATCAATATCCAGTACAGGGTCATCTTCCTTGTAGTTGGCATCATAATCGTTTTTCACGTAACGCCCTGCATATTTTTTATAGAGTTCGCTGTCCACATAGTTTTTCACAAACTCATCGTCTAGTTCTTCAATCGAGTAAAATCTGCCTTTCAGGTCAACCATCGGACGCCGCTCTCCGCTCTTATCGAGCAATATAAGCGGTGAAATACCCATATTTTTAGCAACACGGTCATCATCAGCTCCAAACGTTGGGGCAATATGAACGATGCCGGTACCGTCTTCAGTTGTTACAAAGTCTCCCGGAATGACTTCGAAAGCTTTTCCCTTCGGTTTAATCCAGGGAAAAAGTTGCTCGTAGCAGGCTCCGGTTAGTTCAAAACCTTTGTATTCACTCACTATTTTATAAGGAACATGCTTATCACCCGGTTGGTAATCCTCAAAGTTGAGGTCTTTGTCTTTTTCGGAAAAATAAGCGTTCACTCGTTTTTTGGCTAAAATTAAATGCACGGGAATTCCGGTATACGGATTAAACGTTTTTACCTTCACATAGTCAATCTTGTCGCCAACTGCCAAAGCTGTATTTGAAGGCAATGTCCATGGCGTGGTTGTCCATGCCAGGAAATATAATTCGCTGTCCATACCATCAAACAAATGACCGAATCCTTCTCCCTTAATCACTTTGAACTGGGCCACCACGGTAGTGTCGGACACATCGCGGTAACAACCTGGCTGGTTTAGTTCGTGCGTGCTCAAGCCCGTTCCGGCAGCAGGAGAATAGGGTTGAATAGAATAACCTTTGTACAGCAGTCCTTTTTCGTAAAGTTGCTTAAGCAGGTACCAGATACTCTCTATGTATTTGTTGTCGAAAGTGATGTAGGGATGCTCCAGGTCAACCCAGTAGCCGATTTTCTTAGTCAGGTCATCCCACTGGTCTTTGTATTTCAGTACTTCAACCCGGCAGGCTTTGTTGTAATCGATCACACTGATCTTTTTGCCGATATCTTCTTTGGTGATGCCCAGGGTTTTTTCTACGCTGATTTCAACAGGCAGACCGTGTGTATCCCACCCGGCTTTACGTTCCACATATTTTCCCTTCAGGGTCTGGTAGCGGCAAAATAAATCTTTGATGGTACGTGCCATCACATGGTGAATACCCGGCACTCCGTTGGCTGACGGTGGCCCTTCGTAGAAGACAAACGGCTGACTACCACGGCGCATATCGAGGCTCTTTTTGAAAATGTCATTTTCTTCCCAAAACGCCCTGACTTCATCGGCAATTTTTGTCAGATTCAACTGTTTGTATTCTTGGTATTTCATTATTTGTTCTAACCTTATGTTATTGTTACATAAAAAATTGGCTGCAAATCTAAGAAAATTGCTGCACTTGATGAATGAGCAGGAAGGTAAAAATTCGTTGGAAATCAATTATAAAGAGGAAAAAGCCACTAAAAAGTAAATTTTTTTTAGCCGGCGTATATATGGTTTGCCAACCTATTTTAACAAAACAGTCCGCGTTTCGGGGAGAAAAAGCATATTTGCCAGCACCTCATTAGCCCCTGTTTCACCCAGGCTTTGCAGAATCTCTTTCACTTTTCTTTTTTTCTCTTCATCACTTTCACCTGACGAAAGAATGGCTTTCAGTTGCTTTACCTGTGCTCCCTTCAATTCATCCAGCAGGCAATTCAACAAGACCCGAAGTGCTTCTTCGGCCTGATCTTTAATTGACATATCCGGCAAACCAAACGTCTTTAGCTCATCAATGGCAGCCTGTAAAATTTCCTGTGCCTCTCTTTTGCTCTTTTCTTCGTAAGATTCGTTGCCCGATGCATCGCGCAGCGACCATGAACTGAATTCAAAATCAATCTTACGGATCATTTTGATCTTTTCTGTTTCGGATCCGAAAATCCGTTCCAGAAGAACAACTGTATATTTCTTCCACGGATCAAGTTCAAAATCACTGGTATATAATTTGTCGATTTGCTGTTGTAGCAACTTGATTTCTTTCTGTGCCATAAGTTCCGGTTTTGCACCTATAAAGATAGGGTTTTTTCACATGTGCGTCAACATTATTTCCGGAGGCCGGGGTTCTTGAGGTCAATCAAATAAAAAACTGCCGCAATGCATTTATGTATTTATTTTACGGGACTGAAAACCACAATGAGTCAGCAAGCAGCGTGAGCGTTTTCAACGAAAAACTCACTAAAATATCTTTTTTTCACTATGTAATTTTCCTTACTTTTGCGCTGCTTTAATAAAGCAAAAGCAGTTAAATATTAATCATTTATAAAATTATACACCATGGCATATAATCTGAGAAACAGAAACTTTTTAAAGTTACTCGATTTCAATCCAAAAGAAATAAAATTTTTACTTGATCTCTCGGCTGACCTGAAAAAGGCCAAGTACGCCGGAACAGAACAGCAGAAACTGAAAGGGAAAAACATCGCCCTTATCTTTGAAAAAGCATCTACCCGGACACGCTGTGCCTTTGAAACTGCTGCTTATGACCAGGGGGCGCATGTTACATACCTTGGCCCGACAGGTTCACAAATCGGTAAAAAAGAAACCATGAAAGACACCGCCCGTGTGTTGGGCCGTATGTACGATGGCATCGAATACCGTGGTTTCGGGCAGAACATTGTAGAAGAGCTGGGAAAATATGCTGGGGTGCCGGTCTGGAACGGACTGACCAACGAATTTCATCCAACCCAGATCCTGGCTGATTTCCTCACCATGATGGAACATTCGGATAAACCGCTGCACCAGGTGTCGTTTGCATACCTGGGCGATGCCCGTAACAATATGGGTAACTCGCTGATGGTAGGCGCCGCCAAAATGGGCATGGATTTCCGTGCTGTAGCACCAAAGCAATACTTGCCTGATGAAGAACTGGTGAACCAGTG